>CAYUNP010000019.1:0-1593 GCA_964446085.1 uncultured Pirellulaceae bacterium | reverse complement strand
TGGGAGGGCGAAGCTCCTGCTGAGCCAACGCTAATCAAGCTCAGCAGGAGCTTCGCCCTCCCAAAGATTTTTCGAACGCTGCTCCAACGGACCGCAACTTGCGTCGCGAGTCCGTTTTCGAAATGAACCATTTTGGTCAAGCTACGGGTCGTGTTCAGTTCTCCAACACGATCGGAAACTCATTGTGTCCAGCCTCAGGTGAAAACTTCAAATCCGAAGTCTCCTTTCGCTGATATTTTTGTGGAAACAGTGAAAGATCCAGATTGCTGACTGGCTCTTCTTCCCCCGTGTCAGGGTTATAAACATTCGCTGGCGGACACACCGTAATGGTGAAATCAGCCAAAGGCACTTTGCGATACCCTTTGTTCATAATTTGGTACTCACCGTCCACGATCTCGCCGGCACAGGTTGCCGCCGCAGATGAAAAAACGACTCGACCAACGGGTACGGGCTTGCCATTGCAAACTACAGTACCAGAGATCGTAGCACCATCACTGCCAACGCCGCAGCCAGAAACCAATAACAGGCAAAGGCACGCGACGGTGGCAATTGGAGCAAAACTCGGACGAAGACGAATCATTGTGTAATCACTGCACCGTCTGATCGTGTCGCCATTTGAAAGAGTACGTCAAACGAAGTCGAGGACGACATCGAATGCGTACTGCCATCCCCTCGAACCGCTCCGCCAGTACCGGGATGGGCCGTTGTCAGAGGATTATTGGGACCACCGCGCTCAGTAATACCCTGTCCCGGTGCGAATGGTGGATTGAACACATGCCGAACAGTTGTAACGTTGTACGATCTGGCATTGGGAATCTGAATCCAGGAAGACCCCTCCTGAGGAATGTCTGCGCGGTTGGAACCCATAAAGGAACCAAACTTGAGGCAACTTCGGAAGTCACGCCGTTCTCCGGTCGAAGCATCCTCAATGAATTCACTTTGCTCGCCAACCAACATTACGTTGGAACTTCCATCAGTGATTTCGCCAAATCCAATATCAGAATTGGCAAACAGAATTCCTGTACAGGAGTTGAACCCTGATTCCTGAAAACTGAGAAAGACGACGTCGTTAGTGGTGTCCTCAAGCCCTTCGACATAGGCACCTGCGATACCAACGTAGTGGCCCATTCCGCGCGTGTGGTTTGGCGGTGCGAAACGACCGCTAAAGTCAGGAATCTGAGTGTTGTCCAATGGCAAATTACTGGAAGGGCAAATCATGTATGGCGGCAGATAGCCATCACTAAGCCACATGTCGTTCGTTCCATTGCCGGTATCAGGATGGAAGCTCTGTGTGTAGTCCAGGTTTTGGTTCATGTTGTTTTGTTCCATGAACGGCAATGTGAAGGCCAACCACGAACCATCCCACCAGGGAACTCCTGAGGCGCCTGTCGGAAACTCCATGTGTGCGCTCTCGTAATTCAAGCAAGCCAACCCAAGTTGTCTGAGGTTGTTAAGACACTGGGTTCGTCGAGCTGCTTCGCGAACTTGTTGAACGGCAGGCAGCAACATTCCAATCAAAATTCCAATGATTGCGATCACAACCAACAGCTCAACAAGCGTAAATGCGAGACGATTTTTGGCTCGATCTCTAGC
>CAYUNP010000018.1:31527-47587 GCA_964446085.1 uncultured Pirellulaceae bacterium | reverse complement strand
CTGATGAGTTTTGATCATTCGATTCGTTGTCCATATCCATGTCCATTTGAACGCGCGCGGAGGCTCGAACCTCCATTCTCATCCGTTATCCTACGGCGGATCGTGGCCACCTTTGCATAGCGGTTGGCAACGCAGCAAACGCCAGGCGGTTTTCCAACTACCCTTGATCGCGCCGTACTTGTTAAATGCTTCGATCGCATAGGCGCTGCACGTTGGCTCAAACCTGCAAACGCCAGGCATCAAAGGGCTGATCGCCAGCTGATAGAATCGGACGAATCCAATCAGGCACCGCCGCGGAATGCTCCAAAGCCAACTGAGAACCATTGGCTACATCTCATCAATGGTGCTTTGCCGCTGTCGATTGACGCCCAATTTCAGGACATCAGGACGCGAGTAGTGCCCCGAGATATCGAAGTTGTGCCGCTCGCGTAACACTTCATTGTGATCAAGCGTTGCGGTGAGTAATTTTTCTTCATCACAGAACGGTTCAACGACCCAGTCACCATTGGGAGCCGCGATGCAGGAGCCACCGTTGGAAATGATCTCGTTTTCAAAAGATTCCAACACCAGGTCGCGATGCGGAAAATCATCCGGAATGTCGGACTTGCGAAGCAGCCCCGAAACTGAAAGCACGTAGGAACGCGCTTCCATCGCAACGAACCTCGTGATGTCGATCGTATTCCGTTTCGCACCTGGCCAGACGGCGACATGCAGATTCTCACCCATGCCATGCAACGCCGCACGTGGCATCGGCATCCAGTTCTCCCAACAATTCAGGCCCCCGACCTGAAACGGGCCAAGCGGAAAAGTTTGCAGACCATTTCCGTCACCGCTACCCCACGCCAATCGCTCTTCGTAAGTCGGCACCAACTTGCGGTGGGCGCTGCGAACCTCACCGCTCTGGTCGATGTAGACCAGCGTGCAGTAGCCGGTGTGTCCGCCTCGATCAGAACCAAGTTCAAAACAACCTGTCATTACTGCGATGTTTTTCGACTTCGCAAGTTCACAGACGGGTTTCAGATCACCTCGCTCGATATTGACTGCTGATTTGAGATAGTGAGCATGAATGTCCTTTTGAATGTCAGACTCAAACTTTGATCCGTGTGTTGAACTGAGCCAGAAGGGATATCCCGGAAGAACCGTCTCACCGAAGACAACTAACTCGCAACCGTCATCTGCTGCCCTGGATACGAAGTCGCAGATTTTCGCCAGAGTCTTCTCGAAGTCCAGCCATACCGGAGCCATTTGGGCGAGCCCAACTTTCAGGTTACTCATTTAGATTACTCGTCTTTCCAGATTGTCCCAGTGTGAACGCGATCGCAAATGCACTGATCGTTCCCAATGCAAGCCAGATGAAATCAAGAGTGCGGAACCGCGTTTTAAGGCTGCCCCAAAAAGTTCCATCGGAATCGAAGCGGTCAATGATATCGCCAAGGCCATCGGAAATACCACCCAGCAACTCACCGTCTTCAGTCGCTGGTTGCCAATATGGGTGCTTTTCTTTCGTCGCTGCGACCAATTTGTCGATTTCATCCTGTTCAAGCTTTAACAGTTCCGTGTTGACGATCTTTTTAAGTTCAGTCTCCTGCTGATGTCGAATTTCATATTCAGCATCACTCATTTCCTCGTCCGTATAGGAGTCGTCGAAAACCATGTTCAGTTGACGATTGATCGTCGATTTCGCGATCTTTTTCAGTTCCTGCGGAATATCCCCCGCCTCATACATGGTGTCGAGCATCACGATGTATTCATGATGTACGGGAGTCCAGGCAAGATGATTGAGCCTCGCGTTTTGGATCGCTTCCTCTCGCTGGCTGGCGTCCATCGAAACGAATTTCTTCATGACGATATCTCTGAGTTCCTCGTCAAGACTGAACTGCTCATCGCGGGTTGTCGCATCGTAGTATTCCTGGTCAAAGTCGTCATCAAGGGTCTTCAAGTGCCAGATCGCATGAGCCAACAATTCCTCATCCTCAATCTCATTCGCTACGACCATTGAATCGAGGATGGCATCGTAATGCCAGGGGTGCTCCATCCATTCGGGATGGGCTTGGCGAACTTTTTCCAGCATCGCCTGCTTTTCTTCATCGCTCATTTCACGAACGATCTTCCGAACCTTGTGATCCAGTTCAACTTCAGCTTCCGAATTGACATCATCGTAGGAAGGCAGCGTGTAAAGATTTTCGTTGGAAAAGAAAGATTCAATTTTCACTTCCGCAACATCTTCCACATCGCTTTCGAGTTCTCCGTTGTTAACCATGTCTTCCATCACCCCGATGGAAACACCCGTGTCCGGAATCAGAAAGCTCTCGACGGAGCTCATCATGGAGACGGTGATCATAATCACCCATGCCGACACCAGTCGGCCGAACAGCATACAGAGCAGTGCTCCAAGCGTCGTCGCCATACAGAATCGCATTGAAGGGTTGCGTGCAATCAGCCCGGCAATAAAGCCAACGATGGCCCCAATTGCCACAGCAAACACTTGACCGACGACACCAGTAAAGCTGGCGATGACTCCCCAGATCAAGGCAATGAACATTCCAGTACCGACGGCGGCGAACCAGGCTCCAACCGAGCGACCTTTCGTCGTTTTTGATTCTCCGACCGAATCGGCACCGTAAGAATATGGTCTGTCGGCTGAGTAATCGTGCGACGCGATCGCGGGATTAACCGGTAAACCGACCGGCGTCGCTTCCACGGCGGTTGCTGCCACAGGAATCGATTCGTTCTGTCTCACAGGCAGCGGCGCTTGCTCCAACTGAAAACCACAGATTCCACAGAGCGTGTCCGAAGGATTGAACAACTCGGATTGGCAACTGGGGCAGATGGGATGCACCGAGGACTTTGGTACGTAAGCCTGCGTTGGTGCCGCCTCAGCCTGCACGACGACTGCGGCGGCAACTGGCGGCGAAGCGGAAGCGTCTTCCTCTACAGCAGGAACACGTGTCGGATTCTGGCAGGACGGGCACTTTATCAATCGTCCCGAAAATTTTTCTGCTACCCCGATCGCCTTTTGACAACCGGAACATCGAAACTTGATCATGCGAGCTTTCGTTCTGAATGTAACAACGCCCACTATAATCGATTAAAAGCCCAGGTTCCAACTCGGCTATCGAGCGCAAGTAAAACACCAGCGGTATCCCGGGATGGTCGATTAGCTCACTTCGACCATTATCAAATTTGCAATTGAAGCCTGGAATCGCTCCAATATCTGCTGCAGAATACCGAATAGAAAATGTAGGCCTTGAGCCAACTTCTTTTTACATCGTCAGCTGATTCATGATTCGATTTTTTGGAAAACAGAACAAAGCTGAATTCGATTCGACAGAGGCCCGTTTGCGTAGCGTCGAGTGGAAAGTGAATGTCGTGCTGGCCATCGTCGGAATCCAGCTACTTCTCACGATCTTCATGATCGCCAAAGATCTGTTGTTTCCCTCGACAATGACGATCGTTCTTTGCAGCGCCGCACTCATTGCGGCAGCCTGGGTTTTCCGTAAACAGATTCCCGGGCTGATCAAACGCTTGTTCGTCAAACAGATGATTGCCGACGATGTGTCCGCTCACGGTTCCTCCCGAGCCAAAACAGAAGATTCGATTCAGTAACTGCTGGATGTTGATCCGCGCGACTGAGCTTTCAATTCGCGTGATAAATCGCAATAATGTCGTCCTGACCGACTTATCCTGAAGGACTGATATGAAAAATGCGGTAGCGTTGATTCTTGGCGGAGGACGTGGCACCAGGCTGGCGCCACTAACCTCAATTCGCTCCAAACCTGCCGTTCCGCTGGGAGGAATGTATCGACTGATCGACATTCCGATTTCGAATTGCCTCAATAGCGATATCAATCGAATCTACGTGCTGACACAGTTTATGTCCGTCAGCCTGCACAACCACATCAATAACGCTTACCAGTTCGACAATTTTAGCAACGGGTTCGTTGAACTTCTTGCGGCACAGGAGACGCCGTCGGCAGGCAGTGACTGGTATCAGGGGACCGCCGATGCTGTGAGAAAGAACCTGGTTTACTTCAACCAGTCCGACATTGATTACGTCGTGATTCTTTCCGGAGACCAACTCTATCGGATGGACTACAGTAAACTGATCGAAACGCACATCGCCAAAGGAGCGGACGTGACGATCGCCTGCCTGCCAGTGACTCGCGAAGACGCCCGTGGTTTCGGCGTGATGCAGCTCGACGACCATGGACGCGTCACCGGGTTTGTTGAAAAGCCTCAAACCGATGAGGAAATCGATGCGGTTCGAACTGACCCCGAATGGATCCGCACGCAGGGCATCGATCCAGAAGGACGTGATTGCCTCGCGAGTATGGGGATCTACGTCTTCGGACGAAAGCTTCTCAATGAACTTCTCGAAGGCAGCACCTATACCGATTTTGGCAAAGAAGTCTTTCCTGAAGCGATCGAAAACTTCAAAGTCTACACGCATCTATTCGACGATTACTGGGAAGACATCGGAACGATTCGTTCTTTCTACGAAGCCAATCTGAATCTGGCATCAGAAAAGCCATCGTTTCAGATGATCCAGGGAAACAACCCGGTCTACACGCATGCCAGGTTCTTGCCGCCAACAAAAATTGGCAGTGCTTCCATCAAAGGCAGTCTGATTTCAGTCGGTTGCGAGATTGGAGACGGTGTTGAGATCGAAAACAGCGTCATTGGATTGCGGACGAGGATTGCTCCCGGCGTAAAGATCAAGGACTCGATCATTATGGGGGCGGCCTACTACAACACCGAACGTGCTGCCGAAGAAGACACGGACATTCCGCTCGGGATTGGAGAAAACTCAATCATCGAAGGCTCGATCGTCGATCTCGATTGTCGAATTGGCAAAAACGTGCGAATCATCAATGGAAAGAACCGTGACGATACTTCACTGGATCATCCGATTTGCGTGATTCGCGACGGGATTCCGATTCTGATCAAAAAATCCATCCTGCCAGATGGTTGGACGCTGGACGACGAAGTCTAGATTCCTGCCCCGGTATAGATTCCAACAACCTGTTCAATTTTCGACACAAAGACTTTCGTCGAAGTTGGAATTGGCGACAATAGTGGTTCGCTTTGTGGGCAAGTATTGGTCCGCTGAGCATCCAGAATTCCTTTTGCCGCAAACAGAAATTTTACCATGACCCGATTCATATGTATTGCGTTGGTAGTCGTTGTGACTTCCGCCACTTCAGCATTCGCCCAAAAGACCGACGCCCCTTCGTGGACACAGTTCCGGGGACAGGATGGAGTTTCCAATGTGGAAACTCAAGCACCCACAAAATGGACGGAAGACAACTACGTTTGGAAAGTCGAACTGCCGGGTCGTGGGTGGTCGTCTCCTGTATACGCCAATAATGAAATCTGGCTAACCGCCGCGACGGAAGTTGCCGCTTCGGAAGCCGAAATCGCCGAGAAGCTCAAAGGCGTCGAGTACGCTCAGATCAAAACTGCTGCCAAAGCGATCACGATGAGCGCGATCTGCGTGGATCTGACGACAGGCGAGCTCAAGAAAGTCATCGAACTTGGAACCGAGAACAACCCTCAGCCCAGCAACTCGATGAACTCATATGCTTCACCGACTTGCGCTATCGCGGACGGGAAAGTCATCTGTCACTTTGGCGCCTATGGCACCTGGTGCGTTGACACTGAATCAAAGAAGACGCTCTGGGATCGCAAATTCGTAATCGATCACAGCGTTGGTCCGGGTTCTTCACCGATCATCGACAGCGGAAAAGTCATCCTTGTCTGTGACGGTACCGATGAGCAATACATTGCTGCCGTTGATCTTTCCACTGGCGAAGACGCGTGGAAAACAGATCGTCCGGACATCGTCGCCGACAGTAAAGAATATATGAAAGCCTATAGTACTCCCGTGGTTCAGGAAATCGATGGAATCCGTCAGGCAGTTGTGCCTGGTGCCAACTGGATCTGTGGATACAATGTTGACAATGGTGAAGAAATCTGGCGTGCCAGGTACGGTTTCGGATTCTCTGTCACGCCAATGGCTGTTTTCACAGAAGGCAATTTCGTTTTCTCGACTGGCTATGGCAAATCTGAATTCGTTTCGATCAAGCCGGGCAAAGGCGATGTCAGTGACGCAATTCAATGGCGGGCTCGAAACGCTCCAGCAATGTCTTCCTTTGTGATTGACGATGGTGTTGTATACGCGACCAGTGATCGTCCTGGCGTGCTCAGGTCTGTTGATGCCAAAACGGGCAAAGAGATCAAAAAGAAACGATTCCTGGCGAATGTCTCCTCGTCGATTCTCAAGGCGGGAGACCATCTCTACGTCGGTAGTCGGGACGGCATCATGAAAGTGGCTAAATGCGATCCGGGACTTGAAGAAGTTAGCACTTTCGATTTCGGCAGCCCCATTTATGCCACGCCAGTTGTAGTTGAAAATGACCTTTTGGTGCGCACCAAAGATTTCATGGTGCGGATTCGAAAGTAGTCAAATGGCTTCGGTGGTCACAGGCTTTCGGTCTGTGACCGACGATGGCAAAATTCAGGAAGTTTGTCGTGCCAGGCGGAATCATACGGTTGCCGCCAAATGGCGGTACTAGAAATATCGACTCCAACCCTCACGAAGGTTTTTCCATGATCGTCGACGCACACCATCATCTTTGGGATCGGACCATGTCCGAATTCGATCATTCGTGGCAAGAGTCGGAGCAGCATCAACCAATTTGCAAATCGTTCCTGCCTGCCGATCTCGAACCGCATCTGAAATCAAAGGGTGTTGAGAAAACGATCTTTGTTCAAACCCAGCACAACACTGCCGAAAACGATTGGGTGTTGGGGCTGTGCGACGAAAACGATTGGCTGGCAGGCGTCGTCGGTTGGGTTGATCTGGCCAGCAACGAGTGTGAAGCTCAGATCGAAAAGTACAAAGCGAATGAGAAATTTCTGGGCGTTCGGCACATCACGCAAGGCGAGTCGGACGACAACTTCATCGTCAGCGAACCAATCCTCAAGGGGCTTGGCTTGCTGGAAAAGCACGACGTCGCTTTTGATTTGTTGTTCTTTGTCAAGCACATGAAACACGGGGCCACGGTGGCTCAAAAGTTTCCTGGCTTGCGACTGGTTATCGATCACCTCGCCAAACCCGTGATCAAAAATGGCGACATGGACGTTTGGAAGGACGATTTTATCGCAGCCTCCAAACTGCCCAACGTCTACTGCAAACTTTCCGGGATGGTGACTGAAGCGGATTGGAAAAACTGGAAGCCTGCAGACCTGAAGCCTTACGTTGAGATTGCCTTGGAGCATTTCGGACCAGAACGATGCATGTTTGGCAGCGATTGGCCCGTTTGCGAGCTGGCGGCGACATACGAACAGGTCTTCGACGCGCTTGTCGACTGCATCGGCGGACTTTCGGAGGACGAAAAGTCGCATGTACTTGGCCAAACGGCGATTGAGTTCTATCGTTTGAAGGTGTGAACCTTTAACCCGAAAGAAAATATGCTCTGGCGATCGGTCGGCAGAAACCTCCTCTTCAAATTCCCCGCCGAGTGGACTCATCATTTTTCGATGGGAACATTCGCTGGAATCTCTTCGATACCGGCGATTCCGTCGCTGATGCGATCCCGTTTTACGGTGAAAGATCCACGTCTGGAAACGGAGGCTTTCGGATTGAAATTCACCAATCCCGTTGGGCTGGCAGCCGGTTTCGACAAAGACGCAAAGTGGTTTCCTGACCTGGCCAACCTTGGATTCAGCCACGTAGAAGTCGGCACGCTGACAGGGCAACCCCAGCCCGGAAACCCAAAGCCACGTCTGTTTCGCCTGCCTGCCGACAGCGCGATCATCAATCGCATGGGCTTCAACAACGAAGGCGCCGACGCCGCAGCCCGACGACTGGCCAGGACACCCAAGGCACGACATAGCGATGTGCTGGGAATCAACATTGGAAAAACGAAGGTCGTCCCGGTCACCGAAGCCACTGAAGACTATCTGTTCAGCTTTGAGCGACTGTTTTCGTATGCCGATTACTTCACGGTGAATGTGAGTTCTCCTAACACGCCTGGATTGCGTGAGCTGCAAAATCGCGAACCACTGATTGAGTTGCTGAACCGACTACAGGATCTCAACACGCAACTTTCATCCGATCACGAAATCGCGCGGAAGCCAATCTTGCTGAAGATTGCTCCGGATCTTGGTGATGGTCAACTGGAAGATATCGTTTCCATTGTCAAGGAAACGAAGTTGAATGGTTTGATCGCAACCAACACAACGATCGCCCGGGACGGATTGAACACTTCCGACGAAAGAGTGCAGGAGATTGGTAACGGTGGACTTTCTGGTTCCCCGTTGACGACTCGCAGTCGCGATATCGTGTCACAAGCCTACAAACTGTCCGACGGCGCCTTTCCGATCATCGGTGTCGGTGGAATCATGAATGGCGACGACGCGTGGCAGATGATTTGTGCTGGAGCTTCGCTGGTGCAACTTTACACGGGCTTCATTTACGGCGGCCCATCGATTGTGAAAGAGATCAACCAGACAGTTTTGCGACGTCTGACAGAACTGAATCTGAATTCAGTTTCTGAAGCCGTCGGACGAGGAAATTAAAATCGCGGCAGCATCGCTTTTTGAATTTTGAAACCGCTGGCAAAAGTGCCAGCGGTTTTTTTGTGCGCCAGCGAATCCTGCACACACTCAGGAAATTCTCGTGCGTTTCAGAAAATTTCAAATTTGTTGAAGTTACTGAAAGCAATCAACCGGGTTCTGACATTTGAAAGTATCCGACATGGAATGCTCATCGCGGATACTCCAATTTTGAAACTGACAATCTTCAAGGACAGAAATGACCAAGACCAAACTATTCTTTGCGATCGTAGCATTACTTTGCTCGATCCAAACCACAAAGGCACAAGACTCCAGCGTCGTCACCGTAACGATTGAAAACATCGCACCAGAAAACGGCGTCATCCTCACCCCAGCATGGGTTGGCTTTCACAGTGGAAGCTTCGATAGCTACAACGGTGGACTGACCTCACTCGAAGGTCTTGAGCGACTTGCTGAAGACGGCGACAACAGCCTGATTTCCGAGCAATTCCGTGATTTCAATCCACAAACCGGTGGATACACCTACATCGACAACTCGGATCCAGAAAATCCACAAAGCCGCCTGGTGCGAACGGGTGACCTCACCGATCAATTCCGTCAGGACGCGACATTGCCATCAGAAACTGGCCCGATTCGTCCCGGTCAAACTGCTTCACAGACGTTTGTGCTTCGCACTGACGGAAGCAACGACTTCTTTTCATACGCATCAATGGTTCTGCCAACAAACGATTTTTTCATCGCCAACGGCAGCCCGGTTGCACACAATATCAGTGAAATTCTGAGCAATGGTGGAGAAGTTTCTTTCTTCATCGGAACTCCCAACAGCGGAACCAATGACGCCGGAACTGAAAAAGAAGACTTCAGATTCTCAGCGGGCAACCCACTGTTCGAAGGCCGTAACTTGCCGGCAGGTCAATCTGGTCCAAACCGCGGAATTCGCAATCGGCTGCCAATCGCCAACGTTACTGGTGACCCGTTTGCAGAATTTCGTTTGATCTCTATTCGGGATCAAATCAGAGTACTTGTTTTCTCTCGCTTTGTTCGCCAAGTGACAAATTTCCTGTCCCGTTTCAACCTTACAAGCAGAATCGAAGCAATCATTGAGTCTCTGGAACAGTCTTTGGAAGACTTCGAAGACAGTGTCACAATCGATGTCGATGGCTTTGACTTCAATCAGTACGACGGTGGTATCGCTTTGGTTACGATCACAGCAGTTCCACAAGTAGAATTTTCACTTGCTGTTGGTAACGCAGAAGTTGCTGATGACGCCGCATTCGTGGAAGCAGCGGACGCAGGTAATCTTTACTTCAACATTCACACCAGCCAGTTTCCTGGCGGTGAGATTCGTGGTCAGCTTGACGAAGTACTCCTCGACAAAACAGTCGGAGGAACTCGTGTGCTCACACTGGCAGCAGTGCTCGACGCCGCCCAGGAGCCAGACAATGCTTCTGATTCACTGGCCACTGGACAGGCAACTGTGAAGATTATCATCGATCCAGAAGGCAACGCGACCTACAGTACCGATCTCACAGTAGAAGGTATTGATGTCGACAACCTGATTCCGGTTGCGATCTTCTCAGCCATTCACCTGCACAACGCTCCACGTGGAGTCAATGGTGGAGTCCTTCAGGATGTGATCGTTGATGCTGGTGGAACGACAGAAGACTTCAGCGTCATCGTTCAGGAGTAGGATTTGCACTGGAGGTCGAGGCGTTAGCCGAACCTTGCGTGTGAAAGACAGGTTTGTGTCGGCAGTTGAGCAACACTGCCGGCACAAAAAGCGAATCAAAGGATATCCATCCGGTCAGGACGCGATTAATCCCCCGCGACTGACCAAACAGAACCAGAGCAGACGAAGCTTAACTGTTTCGCGTGCTCTGGTTTTTTTATTGCGAGAAATGCAAGCACGAAGTGGCTGTGGATTTTTGATATACGCCGTTCTTTATTGTCGATAGACCGCTACGAAAAATCACGGACTCTTCGGAGGAACGCCGGAGCTACTTCTTTTTCTTCTTTACGCTCTTGCGATCTGGTCGATAGCCTTCGCCAGGAGCGAATCGCGATTGCTTGCGTTTTCCTTTGCCTTTTTTCGCGGTGCCCTTCTTTTGGCCTGGGCCATCGATCTGATGCACGTAGCGTCCACGGAATTGCTTGCCGGCACTCTTGCGGCGATGCTCAATCGCTTCCTTGGGTGGTTTGGCTGGAATCAGACAATCACAACCGTTCCCGATCAAATCCTGCCGACCTTCGGATTTCAATGCTTTGGCAACTTCAAAATAGTTTTCAGGTTTGAAGAACTGCATCAACGCACGTTGTGAATTTCGGTCCTTCAACTTCTTGGCAATGAAGACGGGCTTCCTGGTGAAGGGATCCATCTCTGTGTAATACATGCAGGTCGCCACATCCAGCGGCGCAGGAATGAAGTCCTGAACCTGGTCGGGCTTGTAACCGTTGCGCTTGAGAAATACGGCCAACTCGATCATCGACTTGATGTTGCTGCCCGGGTGGCTGGAAATAAAGTACGGCACGATGTACTGTTTCTTGCCAGCCTTCTTTGACTGTTCACGAAACTTGTCCGAGAACCTGGCGAATTCGTCGATGCCGGGTTTCTTCATGTTATTGAGCACATCATCGTCAGCATGTTCGGGCGCGACCTTCAGCAAACCACCGACATGATGTTCGGTCAGCTCTTTCATATACTCGGGGCTGCGGCGAGCAAGATCCATGCGAATGCCACTGGCGACGAGAACTTTCTTGACGCCTTTGACTTCGCGGGATTCTTTCATGATCTGAATCAGTTCACTGTGATCGGTGCCCAACAGCTTGCAGATCTTCGGATGCACGCAGGACTGACGGCGACAGACCGCTTCGACTTCCGGTTTGCTGCACTGCATTTGATACATGTTCGCAGTCGGTCCGCCGATGTCACTGACGGTGCCTTTGAATTTTGGATCGGCAGCCATGGTTTCGATTTCGCCGATGATCGATTCTTTACTTCGCGACTGAATCGTGCGACCCTGATGCGCCGTGATCGAGCAGAAAGTGCAACCGCCAAAACAACCTCGCATGATCGTGACCGAATCCTTGATCATCGTGAACGCAGGAATCGGATCCTTGTAAGCTGGATGCGGCGCCCGCGTATACGGCAAGCCGTAGATCGCATCCATTGCTTCCTGGGAGATCGGAAACGAAGGTGGATTCACGACCACGGTTTGCGTGCCGTGAGCTTGCGTCAGACGCTTCGCATTGTAGGGGTTGGTTTCCTGGTGAATGATTCGGGTAGCGTCTGCGAAGGCGACTTTGTCTGTTTTGACTTCTTCGAAAGATGGAATCGCGATCGTGTCATCACCCGTTGGTGTTTCTTCGCTGGCTCCGAGCGTATAGGCAACGCCGCGCATGTCTCGCAAGTCCTTGACGGTTTCACCTGCATCGATGCGGCGCGCCATTTCGACGATTGGGTTTTCGCCCATGCCAAAGCAAACAAGATCAGCTTTGGAGTCCAACAGAATTGACTTGCGAACGTTGTCGCCCCAAAAGTCATAGTGTGCCAGTCGCCGTAGCGATGCTTCTACGCCGCCGGCGATCACGGGCACGCCTTTATAAGCTTCGCGAGCCCGATGACAGTAAGACAATGTTGCCCGGTCGGGTCTGAGTCCAATTCGTCCGCCCGGCGAATAGGCGTCGCTGTTGCGGACTTTTCGATTGGCGGTGTAATGGTTGATCATTGAATCCATGTTGCCGCCGCTGATCGCGAAGAACAATCGCGGGCGTCCGAATTCTCGCCAGGCTTCGCAGTTGGTCCAGTCTGGTTGCGACACGAGACCAACCCGGAAACCGGCGGCTTCCAAAGTCCGTCCAAGGATCGACATTGCGAAGGAAGGGTGATCGATGTAGGCATCGCCCGTGACAAAGACGACATCGATTTCGTCCCAGCCGCGCTTCCTGGCTTCCTTCATCGACATCGGTAGCCAGCGACTTCCGGCGGGTGTCGGCACAGCGGTCCCGTTGAGCACCTCAAGACGTGCACAGGCTTTTTTTGCTTCGACGATAGGAAGTTGCATGGAACTGAAATACAAAGGATGGAGTGGCAACCACTCACTGCCCACGGCATTTTGCTGCGGTGATCGCGAGAATTCGGTGGCCCAACGGTTGGAATTCCAGACGATTATGGTGGGAGCATTCCAATGCAACAAGCTGAAAACCCGGACGAAACACAAGGTAAGAAGGACAAGCGGTTGTAATCAGCACAATTAAAGGGGTGATCACAGGACATTCCCCTGCTGTTATGCCAGTTCCACAGCCCATGCCGAAACCGGGACGGAGGTTCGGGATTGTCGCATCGTTAAAGCAAGCAGCAGCGAACGTTGCCAACAGTGCCGGACATCGGTTAAGTTTGCAGGAACTTCTTCCTGCCTCCGAGCCACGATGTCTGCAGCTGAACCGAAACCTTTTGTGCTTTTCATTCATGGCATCGCTGCACCGCGGTTCGTGTTTCTGTATCTCAAGTGGTACCTTTTTCGTCGTGGATTCAGGACGAGGATCTTTGGCTACCGCAGCGTTTTCAGGACGATTCCGATTCACGCCGAAGCCTTCGCTGAACAGCTCAGGAAGATTGAAGACGACCCTGATATTGATCGCTTCCACATCGTGGCACACAGTATGGGCGGCATCGTGACTCGCCAGGCGTTGTTAAACTATCGCCCCACCAAGTTGCAGCGTTTTCTCATGTTGGCGACTCCCAATCAGGGATCAGCAACGGCGAGGGTGTTGTCGGGAAACATTTTTCGATTTTCAAAAACGTTAAAACAGATTTCCGATGAAGAAGGAAGCTACGTTCGCGAGCTTGGGTTTCCCGAAGGTGTTGAAGTCGGTGCTGTTTACGCCACAGCAGATCGCGTCGTCTCACGTGAGAGCAGCCGTCCGACTCCCGAAGCGCCCTTTCTGGAAATCGCCAGCGGACACAATGACCTGTTGATTCGACCCGCCACCGCCAGAGCGATGGTTGAATTTCTCCAGACAGGTCGGTTTTCCAGTGGTGATAGTTCGTCGTGATCGTGGTTGCTGCGTCTCGCCGTAGCCACAATTGGGAATTAAAACGAATGGTCGGCATCCGGAAAATTTTTCTCTTTCACATCACCACACCACTGAGTGACGGCATTGGTAATCTGCTGCTGCAAATTCGCATAGGCTTTTACGAACGAAGGAACATAGCCGCTGGTCATTCCCAACATGTCGTTGATGACCAGCACCTGCCCATCACAGCCAACGCCTGCCCCAATTCCAATCGTTGGAACACGTAGCTTTTCAGATAACTCCGCCGCGATCTCGGCCGGAACACATTCGATCAAAACGCAAAACGCTCCAGCTTCCTGAGCCGCTGTGGCGTCAGTCATCAGTTCGTCGCGGTCCCGTTGGACTTTGTAACCGCCCATCGCATGAACGGCTTGCGGACGCAAACCAACATGGGCAATCACAGGAATGCCGGCATTGACCATCGCGCGGATCACGTCGGCCTGGTCCGCGCCTCCTTCGAGCTTGACTGCCTGGCAACCGGTTTCCTTCATGATACGTCCAGCTGCTTTGACTGCTTCGTGCACGCCGTGATGGTTTACGGGAAACGGAATGTCGACGACAACAAAAGATCTCCTGGCGGCTCGCGCCACCATCTCGCCGTGATAGATCATTTCGTCAAGGCTAACAGGGATCGTATTCTCATGTCCTTGAACGACCATCGCCAGCGAATCGCCAACGAGCAACATATCAACGCCAGAATCATCGAGCATTCGCGCTGTTGAATAGTCGTACGCCGTGAGCATCGTAATCTTCTCACCGTTTGATTTCATTTTTACGAAATCGGTTACTGTCAGTCGCTTTTTAGTTTTCGCCATTGAGATTCCAAAGTAGCTGTGCTGTTCCGCAGAATTGTAGTTTGATCGCGACTCGGTTTCGCGGGGGCGTCCACAAACCGCGTTTCAAAGGTGGAAAACCGTTGTCTGCGTGGTTATTCCCCCTAAATCGCCAACTCATTATTCGATGGCGATCAACCCAGACAAGAACCGATAACAGAAATAGCAGGTGAGAAAACGCAACAATTAGCGGATCAAATTGACGTCGATGTTGATTCTGTACCACACTCTTTTGAGTGAAAACCGCGATCGGTAAAAAAATAAACAGAGGTTTTTCTTGCCCAGAACGCAGGAATAGACGTGTTTTTTCGACAAAAACGGGTTTGCGCGAACCAAATCCGAAACGAATGGCACTTAACTTGCGTCTAGATAATAGACGTTGTCATCTTTTCAGATGGCTCGGACACACGTCCTGGAGGAGAGAGCACATGTTTTTCACAAACGAAACAGAAAAGAAATCGCCCACGACAGATTCAACTTCCGGTACGCAACTGGCGTTTGATTCAATCGAACAGTTTGGGTCATGGTTGGACCTGGAACTCGAAGAACTCGTGAATCAGTTTTCAGAATTCGAAACGGACAAATCAGTCCGCAAGTTTTTCAAGCGTTCGTAACTTCTTCTGCAGCTTTGTCGCACAGTGTTTGGAACAGCGGCAGACAGATCTCGTTGAGAGTGCGTCTGTCGTCTTCGTTCCAGGCTTCAAACGCCTCGAACTTTCCTTCCTTTCGAACTGCTCCCACATTCGATGGTGAGTGTCTTTTGTTTTCCAGCTTTCGATCGATAAACTGGCTCAAACGCCGATTGTCACCCGCGATCATATCGTCGAAGTCCAGCCACAGAACAGGCACCCCTGATTTGCCAAGCGTCTGCAAATCGTCAAAGATCCGTTGATTGATGTTCTTCCAGTAAAAACAGAATCGCTCCAGTGGCCTCAAATTCGTAGCTCCTGCCAGGCTCCCGGCGAACCTCAGATTTGTTCGCAAGTACTGATCGACATGCGGCTTTGACATTGCTGACCGAACTGCGTTGGCCGGATGGCGAAAAAGATGGATGAATCGGGCCGCAGGAAAAGCGACTGAGAGTTCTGGAGAAAGACTGAACAGGCGGTTGTTGGCTTCAAAGAAAACGTTGTGCCGAGTGTACCTGAGCGTTCGCACCAGATGCGATTGAGGGACCGGCGAGTCAAAGTGCGTCACGCCAATTTGATTGAGGTCCGGGTCTTTTTCGTGGAACACACGCTCAATACCGTTGTCGTTGAGCAAGTCGACGATGTAGTGCGAACCACATGCACCACTGTTTTGACAAAAGAACCGTGGCTCTGAGCGGGCCGCAGGGTCAAGCGAACGTTTGATCAGCCGTCTGAGAGTTCGCCAACGCCCGCCAAGCCCGCTTCTTGCGTCAGCGTCTGCTCTGGCGAGTAAATCAAAGTCCGGAAAAGGCATGGGGCCGAAGTTTACGAATCGTCAGACTCTGAATCAGGGTCGTCTTTGTCAGCTTTTTCGTCTTCAGACATCTTTTTGTCTTCGGCTGCCTTTTCGTCTTCCATCTTCTTCTCTTCCATCTTCTTCTCTTC
>CAYUNP010000018.1:6250-31427 GCA_964446085.1 uncultured Pirellulaceae bacterium | reverse complement strand
TGTCTTCGGCTGCCTTTTCGTCTTCCATCTTCTTCTCTTCCATCTTCTTCTCTTCAGCAGCTTTCATCTCTTTGGCTTCGCCGTCGGCATCCATTTCCTGTTTCTCGCTATCGGCGTCTTCAGCGTTTTCCGATTCGACTTCTTTCATGTCTTCCATGCGTTCCTTGATTTGCTCAGAAGTCGGCAGTTTGTCGTCGGTGCCAAGCTCTGCACGTTCGTCAAGCATCCACTGCAACACGAAGTCATCGGGCCATTCTTTACCCGAGAACAACAGCAGTTGCTGGTATCTCTGAATCGACGTAACAAGATCCTCGATCACAGGCGTGTCAATCAGATCCCGATGTTGCTTCATCACTTCATCAAATTTTTCGAACGCTTCTTCGTAGAGTGTTGCCGCCCCTGCCCGTTGAATTCTTTTCTCTCCTGTCACGTAATCGTAGACATACTCATCCTCAAAGATCGATTTTCGATGCATTTCCAACGCATCGTATAGAGACTGCCGAGCCCGGATCATTGCATCGGTCGACTCGGCAGCATTGCGACTCTTCCAAAACGAATAGTTAATGATGCCGCCGTCCTTGTTGATCGCGGACATCTTACTGAGAGTTTCGACAATCTCTTTGGCGATACGGACAGCTTCCAGTTGATCGTCAGGAGCTGCGTTGCCGGCTACCGCGACGTCAAAAAGTCGGTCAGTCGAATTGAGAACGTTAATAAATCCGCGACGTTGTCGTCGTTGTTGGTCATCAAGTTCTTCCGGGGCAACTTCGATGATGAAGTATTCTTCCTCAGCCAGGCCCAACGATTTCCAGACACGTTTCTGTTCAATCACCCTTGCGCCAGGAGTCATCTTGTCGAGTTTCAATCTGAGTTCTGCAACTTTACTTTCATACTGGGAGTCTCTTTCAAGTGAAAAAGCAACGTTACTTGCATTGCGTAGCTCGATATTGCCATACTTCTCCCATTCGTCGCTGGCGTCTTCCCAGATCTCACGAATCACTTCATCCGACCGAAATTCGTCGCTCAGAATCATCGCCTGTTGTCGCTTTTGTGACGGTCGATTCATGTTGAACATCAAATCGCTTTTGTACTGGAGGGCCCCATTGTCGACCAGTTTTTGCGATTCGTCATACCACTGCCAGGCCATCATGTAGCTGTCAGGGCCATACTCACGTGCGTCGTAGGAATCGGGAGCGATATAGTCTGACATCGCGTTATGGAAGAGTTTATCCTTGCGGAAAATCCTGCGAAACGGACGCTTCTCATCGGACTTGCCGAACTTCGTTCCCGTGAAGAAGCCCATGTTGTCGGTCATGCGGTGATCGTCCACGTTGTAAGCGATACCGCCTTTGAGAAACTCCAGGCCTTTCTTGACCCACTCGTAGCGATACTCGTAGTCGTCAAATTCCATCGACACATTGAACGCAAGGTTGTGTCCCTGGTACTCCCAAACCTTGACGAAGTTGGGTTGAATTTTCGTCAGCGTTTGCAACGTTGCTGCGAGCTTGTCGTAGTCTTCATTTTTCTGGTGCTCAAGGGCCTGCATCCACAGGATGTTCACTGCCACACCACGCAAACCCATCGAAGCCAGTTTCATCGCTTCACTGGTTGGGTCGATCTCCGAAATACTGGCTTGGGCCAGTTTGTACGAACGGCGCATTTTCGAAAGCCGGCCACCTTCGTCTTTCAGTTGGCCTTTTGCGTCAGCTACTTCCGGACGCGAGATCATCGACAATGGAATCAGCAAGCCGCCGATAATTGCGATGTAAACAATCTTTCGAATGAAGGGACTGGTACTGTTCTTTTTCATTTTGCGATCTCCCGCGTTTTAAGCGAAAAGTAGCCAAGCAAGGTCAAGCCAACACAGAAAGCCAGTGTGATCGCCAAAGCGACCAGAATTCGCTGGTTGTCGATCGAGTAGCCATAGGTGAGGAAGTTGGAGAAATCGAGTTGTTTGAAGTTCGGAGCCAAATAGGTCAGGTCGCTCAACCGGTGGCTGACAAATCTGTCGGACTCTTTGATCAGTGTCGTGGCAACACCCGTTTCCAGGTCGACCTGCATGTTCTTCTGCGTCACGATCCGGATGAAGGATTCAATCGGCCCTCCGCCGTCACGGTCCAAAGAAGTGAGCCCCCGGATGAATGGTGTGAAGAAGCCGATGATCATCATCATCAGGACGCCCAGCATTACAATTGGCGTGCCCAGGAAAGTACTGAACGCGACGGCCATCGCAATGATCGTCATCATCTGGCACCAGATGCCGACGTAACCTTTGAAATAGTTGAACCAGTAAACGTCGTCCGAGGCACGGAAGTAAATATCTGCTCGAGCCACACCGAGGTACTGATTCACATCACGACAACTGAGGCTGAGGCTCAGATTGCCGTTTTTAGCGAAGTCATCAAACAGATCGTACTCACCTTCCTCGACCAGGGATCCATCAGGAGCAACGACGCGACCAATCACTTTACGTGACACTGGCCGAACCTGTAGTTGATACTCATTGGTTTCGAAGTTCACGACTTCGGATACGAAACGGTTTTCCACTTCGGGATTGTCAGGAACGCTTTCGAACTGCAAACCACCCACAACCCGCTTCTGCAGATCACCCTTGTACGTTCGAAAAACTCCCAACGTCATTTCCAGCGGAATCACATCAGCATCCTGAAATCGGGCCGCTGTGAAATTTGAGTACGTGAAAATGGCTCGTGAAAGCGTCGATCGATTCATCGCAGTTCCACCGTCAACAAAGCCACGATACTGGCTTTCTTTACCGACGTTTTCGCCACTTTTGCTCGGTTCGCCCTTTCGGTTCAGGAACGAGACGCCATCGGCGTAAACAGGAATCCGTGCCCTGAAATAGCCAATCGAAGGACCGAGAGAAATCTTTGCATCCTCGCCTGTTCCGGATACGGTGACCTGATGCGTGTGGCCGCCAACGAGATGACAGATGAGACGACGGTAAGTCGTCTTGTCTTCCAGCTTCTCGACGCTGACCACGTCGGGCAATTTCATGTTCGGATCGTCATCCGACTTGGCCGTGAACTCCAGCACTTCCAGACGATGCTGGTGGCCCAGAGCGATGTTGGTCTGACCTTCCATCACGGCATTGGGAGAGACGCGCTTTCCCGTCGTCGTTGAGATTTCTGTTCCTGGTTCGATCTTCGTGAGCGACGCAATCGTTTGAGTATTGCCGACCACAGAATGTGTATGATCGAGGTTTCGTGACACGAAGAAAAAGCTGATCAGGCCCATCAACGCCAGCAGCACGGTTCCAAGAAAACCAAACCCGAGGATACGTCCCAGGATGATTTCCGTCGCGCGAACCGGTTTGGTAACGATGGTGTAGATTGTTTTGTTCTTGATGTCTTCGGGCAGGCTGAACGCACTGATCAGCATCACCGTCAGCAAAGTCAACAACTGCGTTCCGAACATGATCGTGTTCATGAAACGCTTTTCGGGATCATCTGATCCGCCCATGAACCACTGTCCGAACAGCAGCAAGATGGCAAAGATCGCGAACGCCACGATGACGACTTTACGGCGGAACGCTTCCTTGACTGACAATCTGGCCATGGCCAAAACACGCCGTGGCGAAGTGCCCAAAAAGTCGGGAATCGACTCGCCGACCACTTGAGCCACAATATAAAACGCCTCAAACGGTCCGTGACGGAACGAGGCGACGATATAGCCAACGAACAGCCCGAGCAAAATTGCTGCGAGGACGATTCCACCAAACAGCACCAGGCCTGGAAGAAACCATTCGGAAAAGGTAGGGAAGTTTTCGAGAACCATGGCGAACTAAAGTTGAAACGTCGTTTCAGTTTCGTAAACGAAAAAGGGCAGGAATAGTATCAGGAATCTGAACCGGAAGCTCGTTGTCCTGGACGCTCTTCGCTCTCGCGAACGATTTGCAGGAACAGTTCTTCCAGCGTGCTCTTTGGGTTTTCAACTCCCACGACATCGCCTCCATGCTTCTTGATGATTTCGCGAATCTCATCCTGAGCTGACTGAGGAAGATTCCTGGCGCGAATCGATGTTTCGTCTGAAACCTGCAGCAGGCTGTCAACGCGTCCAAGCTCTTTCAGATCGCCCTGATACAGAATCGCGATCCGGTCGCAAACATCCTGAACGTCACCAAGCAGGTGAGAACACATGACGACGGTTTTGCCTTCGTCACGCAATTTCAGAATCATGTCTTTCATCTCACGAGTACCCAGCGGGTCAAGGCCCGAAGTAGGCTCGTCGAGCAAAACCAGATCTGGATCGTTGATCAATGCCTGAGCCAAACCGATACGCCGAGTCATCCCTTTGGAGTACTCACGAAGTTGACGTCGTTTCGCATGAGACAGGCCAACTTGCTTGATCAGGCTTTGAACGCGTTCCTTCCGCACATCCGAAGGCATGTCGAACAGACGTCCGTAAAAGTCCAGCGTCTCTTCGGCAGTGAGGAACTTGTATAGATAGGATTCTTCCGGCAGATAACCAATCCGCTCGTTCTTGGTTACTTCGGTGGCATTTTCGCCAAACACAACCGCCCGCCCGCTGGTTGGAAACAGCAGCCCCAGCAGCAACTTGATCGTCGTCGATTTCCCGGAACCGTTTGGCCCCAGCAGCCCGAAGATTTCTCCCTTTTTGACTTCAAGGTCAAGTGCATTGAGAGCGCGAACTTTCTGTCGCCCCCAGAAGTCACGATAGATCTTGGTCAGGTTTTGGGCCTCAATGACGATGTTCGGATCGTAATCCGGATTCGTCTGTTCGAGCTTCGAGGATTTCTTGCTGCTCTCGGAAGTGTCAGTCGCCATATCGTCTTGATGGTTGAATGCGATTCGGAGCCAGCCAGGCCAAAATGCCCGCTGGGGAAAAACGGAGGGATAAGGGCCTATTGTAGACCAGTGCGTGATTTCATCTACCACGTCAAGTTTACCGAATTCCGCGTTTCTCGCTACGGCATGGCTTGGCGGATGGTTCAGTCTGTTTGCCAATTTGGCTTGCGCTTCTCGAGAAACGCCGCCAACCCTTCCCGAGCGTCTTCGCTGCCTCGGGCGAGGGCGGAAACCTCAATCGATTGACGGATTCTGGCAACAAGATCATTGCCTCCGACCTCGTCCAGGTGCCTGCGAGTGATCGCCAAAGCCTCTGGCGAGCCCTGCATAATCGATTTGGTCAACGCGGCCACGGATTCGTCCAGCATCCCGGCGGTTGTAACCTCGTACACCAATCCCGTGGTTGCCGCATCTTTCGCACTTTGACGGCGCCCGGACAATAACAGGTGCCCTGCTGGACCTGCTCCGACACGATGTACCAACAGCGGAGTTACCATCGCCGCTGTGATTCCCCGTTGCGGTTCCGGAAGTGCAATAAAGGCGTTTTCTTCCGCGATCACAAAATCACAAGCCAACACCATTCCGACTCCGCCAGCCAACACAGGACCCTGCAGCGCCGCGATCGTAGGCACTTTGGCGGTGTAGAGCGTGACCAGCAGTTCGCAGTAGTCCTTTGAATCCTGCATCCATTCTTTTTGGCCATCTTCAGAAGTGGCTCGGGCCTGCATTTCTGCCAGATCCATCCCCGCGCAAAAGACTTTGCCTTCAGCCTTGATCACAAGCACCCGCGTTGCAGCGTCGGCGAGCATTTCCGACACCGCAGACGAAAGTTGCCTTAGCAGTTCACGGCTCAAAGCATTTCGTTTTTCGGATCGACACAGGGTGACCGATGCGACGCCATTGGCGATATTTTTTTGAATCAGGTTCATTCAGGCGACTGGTTAAAAGGTGGAAGTTGGTAAGCTTCCATCTTACGCCACCAATGATCCAGCTTAAACCCAGCAGCACTCATCAAACTCGACTAAAGCCGGTACGACGAACACGTTGCTACGGCTAACAACTAACCCAACTGGTTTTCGATTTCATCCAGTGAAATGTTGAACACCGACTTGGCAACGGCATCAAGCTTGTCACGATCTCCTTCGATTCGGATCGTGCGGTGCATATGCATGCGAGACTCGCCAGGCGACAGCGCGTAAGCAGGACTGACGGTCTCAAGTTCGTAGAATCCGCCCATTTTTCCGCCCGACTCGTTGGGGCCGTCGTTGTATCCGTTGATCACGTCGCCAGCGTAAGGCGTTTCCTGGTACTCCCACAGGTTGTTTGTGTAACCGTGAGGCGCTGTCTCTGGCATGTTGAAATGAGACACCGTGAGCACGTTGCGCTCGGAATCCCAGCTGCCGAGCAGCGGTAAAGCTCGATTCTCCGAAAGTCCCAGCTTGCTACGATAGTCGCCGTCACCCAACAGGAAGATAATGCTCAGTTCTTCATTTACGGCCAACCGCTTCGAATCGAGTTCACCAAAATAGTCCGATGTCACGATCTTTCCCAAATCGGACTCGCGACCTTTGCGAAACGGGATTATCAGTGTCGCACCGGGCGAAGGTTTGCTCATGCACAGCGACCAAAGCCCAATCAATCCGGTTTCCTGCTGCCACGTTTCGGAGCCCGTATTGGTTAGTTTGTTGCGACTTTCATGGGCCACCAGGCTAACTTCACTGACGTCGGTGTTCATGCATTGAGCCGCACGTTCCTTTGATAACAGCTCGACGGTTCGTTCCAGCTCAATATCAAACGTGTAGCGACTCATGTTCATGAGTGCAGCCTGGATCTTCGTCGTAATACTGGAGTCGCTTTTCTCAACGACTTCGTACGGAATCGAGTCGAGTATTTTTGGTGCTCGCCAATTGGCAAAATCCATCGGGACGTCAGGATCAAAGAAGACTGAAAACTGACCGCCTTCAGGAGAAATCCAGATTCGGTCTTCGCCACCAAAGAGATTGATCTGCGGATCTGGCTCAGCACCGAAGGTGTCATATTTGATGTAGCCGTAGCTCTGCCCGGTCTCTCCCTGTGATGCAGAAGTCATCGTCCTTCCCTGGAGTTCCGGAATCACGATGGCACGGCCGCCTTCATCATTTTTCAGAACATGGATGTCGAAGAATTTGGACAGGAAATCAGTATCAGCTTGAAAAGAGTTTTCGGTCATCGTTTGGAATGATTCTCGGAGCGGGATGTGTGACTGTTTTGTCTCGTGCGACACTGTACGAAATTGCACCGAAACCATTGTGGCTTGGCACTAACTCTGGTCAATGGGGATTCGTTACTTTAGACACGAACAATACCTGTCAATTTAAATCGGCTGCATCACTGCGACGCTGAGTCTGCCTTTCCGCGCACATGCACTTCGGCCCATCCGTTCATGACGACAAATCCAACGATCTCCTCTTTGCGAATCCCCAGTTCGTTCACCATAAAGACGACATAGCGATTCTCTTTGGTTATCGGTCCGAGATCGCGTTGGCGATAACGCACTTTGAACTCGTCACCAACCTGCAAACTTTCGATCTGCGAATCGGTAATTCGTTCCAGCCAAAGAACGGTATCGGAGTATTCAATGTTGCCCCGCTCGTTGAACCGATTACATCGAAACGAGAGCGAGCCACTCAAGTGCTCCCCTTCAACCTGGATGTTCGTTTCGAGAATCTCGAAACGCGCTCGGTCAGAAAGATAGCGATCAAGCATCCAACAACCCGCCGCAACAGCGACCATCATAATCAATAATGACTTCAGAGAGAAAGTGAAAATCGATCTGGGCCTGGAACGTTCATTCAAGGGCGCTCTCCAAAAGCCTCAGATTCTGTGTCATTCGCTGAAAGTAATCTTCCGGGTCCAGCGATTTTCCTTGGGGCGAATCAACCAGATCAAGTTTCGCCGACCGGGGCCATTGCGAATCAACGAAGCCCGCCAACTCGTCGATTTGCCGTCCAGACCACAAAAAAAGCGTCTCGTTTGGGGCCGCAGTGGCGTCGGCTTTCAAAATGCGTTCGTGCATTTGCTTCAGCTCTTCTCTGGCCTGAGCCACATCGCGCGAGTCGGTCCATTGGAGATAGCGATCTTCCCAGTCAAAACTGCGGGTCAGGTACTGGACGTCCGGTGTCGAGGATGCCACGACCAGTTTTGGAGCCTGATTCCTGATTTTCTCATGCAATGCTTCCAGCGAATCGAAATTCTTTTGCAGTTCCGCAAATCCATTGTCCAGTTCCGGGCTCTGACCATACAGTTTCGTCAACCGTTGGTAACAGAACTTCGCCTGTTTGCGTGCGATGCGTGGTGAGAGCCAACTTTGGGGAACCACCCAGGTGTGAGAGTGTTCGCCTTCGGGGCCATGTGAATGGACTAGCTGGTAATCCTTGACCAGCACAAACTCTGTCTGTTTGATCGCGTCGGTAGTATTGCAAAGTTTGCTTTCGTCGATCGTCACTTTGTCGATCCAGGTTGCAAAGACGGCGCCTGGCCCATTGCAGACGATCAAGTCAACTTTCTGAAGGTCGCGAATCTGATCCGCCGTCGGCACCCACGAATGCGGATCGGTTCCACTTGGCGGACCAACATAGACGACTTCCTTGACGGTTGCGGAACTCTCGCAAATTTTACTGACCATGCAATACAGCGGATAGTTCGCAACGGCAACTCGATGATGCGGCCCTGAATTCGATTCGGTGCCTTCGGTTTGTTGTTCGGTTTTACAACCCGTCAGCGGAATCAACAGCACGATCGCAAAAATCGTGAGGAGGAGATTGAGGCTCCTGTCGAAACTTTCGTTTCCCCGTTTTGAAACTACTTCTGGACTTAACATCAAACCGAACCACCGATACATCGCTGCACTATCTCATCCGCGTAAAACCAAACGACCGATGACGCGATCGCAACCAGACAAATTGCTGCCAGAAAAACGATACCCAACTCCGCGACCTGAATCCACAACATCGTGCCACGACTGCAGCCAAGCCGAAACATGGTTTCCATTTCACGGGCTCGGAGTTTCAGCGACAACATCACCACAAGGCCCAGTAAAGCGAGTGTCGCAATCGCTACCAGAATCGCATTGGCATCGAAAAATCGCTTCACCTGAAACACCAACGCCATCAACTCGCGAATCTCATGCGGCGGACGAACAAGCTGAGCCTCAAGATCATCGGCTCGGTAGCGTCCTTCAAGAATCGTTTCGTTTTTCTCGTCAGGAGCATCTGCGATCAACGCCGTGATTGGAAAGTCGCCCGTGTCGCCATGAAAGTGAAACGAAGCCATGTTTTCATCAGTAATTTCAGTGTACGGCAAAACAGCCGCACTGGCGACGATCCGGTTTCCATCCTGACCGATGACAACGCCTTCGTCTTCGGGCTTCTCCAGATCCTGATGGCCATGCCCCAGCCCCTGAATGACCCATGCCGTTTTCAAATCGACGAATACCGCTTTGTCATCCGCAGTATCGGTTCGAGTAAACACACCGACGACGTTCAGCTTCAACGGATATTCACCAGCCAAATCGAGGACGCTTCCGCGATCAGTAAGGATTTGGTCTCCTGGTACGACGTTCAGGTTTTTGGCGACGGCCGAACCAACGACGCAATCGCCAAGCACCGCCAACGATTGTCCGGATTTAATCTGAAGACCCCGAAAAGAGAAATACTGCAGCGACGTTCCAACCACCGGGAACCCCTGAGCAGAATACTTCACGTGCAATGGAATCGGCGTCGCCAACTCAGACTTCCGAAGCTTCTCGACTTCGGAAAACCTGATCGCAGTATCGGGGGCTCGTGAAAAGTAAATCGAATGCAAAGCCAAATCGAGCTGACTTCCCCTTGAGCCAATGACGATCGGAGTCGACTCCGCGCGTGCTGCGATCTGTTGACTGAATTGACGCAGCAGAATTCCGAGACAGACCGGCAACACCAGTGTCAGGAAAATGCAACTCATCAGAATCAGTGATCGGCCTCGGTGATACATGATGTATCGCACTGCCAGGGTGAACGCTCCGCTCATGAAACCGCCTCGGCCGCATGGTACTGCGAGAAGTCAATCGATCGATCGAAGCCGTCAACGATGCTCATGTCATGTGTCACCACAATCAGCGTCTGGCGATTGGCGTCGGCTTGCTCAAAAAGCAGGTCCAGGGTTCGATGCTTGTTGGCCGGATCAAGATTTCCTGTCGGCTCGTCAGCAAGAATGAGTTTTGGGTTGGCGACCAGAGCACGACAGATCGCGACTCGTTGCTTCTCTCCTTGGGACAGTTTTTGCGGATGCCGTTTCAACTTGTCGCCGATGCCCATCGAGGACGCCAGTTTGCCGATCACTTCGTCGCTGCCCAGTTCGGCTTTTTCGCCCGAAAGATTCTGGTTGATCATGAACGGCAGCGCGATGTTGTCTTTCACGGACAGATAATCCAACAGCTCAAATTGTTGAAAAACGAACCCGATGTTCGAACAGCGGAAATCGCGTCGCTGCGAATCGGAAAGAGATGCCAGTTCGGTGTCGAGAACCTTCAACGTGCCTTGCTGGGCCGTTTCGATGCCGGCTACAAGGTTCAGCAGTGTGGTCTTGCCGCTGCCGCTGGGACCCGTGATGGCAAGTTTTTCTCCGGCAGGAATCTGCAGCGATTCGATCCGCAAATCAAAGCTGGACCTGGGCCAGGAGAATTTCAGGTTTTGGATTTCGATCATCACTCATGATGATAGTCGAAAACCTTTTCCTGGTGGCATATGTGATCTGTCGCAGTCCCGAACCGCCTCTACTCTTCCATCGGAACGGGCATCAAATAATTCCAGGCGGGCTGCAAGCGAATTTCCTCACAGTAATCCATGCAGAACATGCGTGGCTCTTCGCGGCACAGGCACAATGCCAGAAAACGGTCCTTGCCCATGAATCGAATCGGGCTGACGACTCGCGTGGTCAGTTTTCCCTTTCGGTCGCGGTATTTCATCTCGACGACATAGTCATCATGCTGAATCATTGCTTTTCGGATGGCTTTTGATTGTTGTGTCAGTGCGACCATGATTTTCGATTCTTTTATGAAAGCGTTTCCCAAGTGACACTTCTATCTTTGGTGCAGAGGGTGACACATCAGGTCCAACGGCAATGTAAAAATTGCAGAATCCTGAAAAGCACGAAATTTTCAGGGAATCACGGAGGCTTTCCCGAATGGATGTTGCCAATTGAGCCCGGTTGCCGGTAGCCTCATTGGATTGCTCTTTGAAGCGATATCCATTCAAAAACTTTCCGCAAGGAGAATATAAATGCTTAGCTCATCGATGAATGATGCTCTCAACAAGCAAATCAACGAAGAACTGTTTTCTGCCTATCTGTATCTCGCCATGTCCGCCAAATCGGACGGCATGGGGCTGTCAGGGTTTGCCAACTGGTTCAAGATGCAATACCTCGAAGAGCTCGCTCACGCGGATCGGTTCTTCAACTACATCCTGGAACGAAACGGCGAAGTCGATCTGGAAGCGATCGGCAAACCCGAAGCCGGCGATGTGTCTCCGCTGGAACTGTTCGAAAAAGGGCTGGCGCACGAGCAACATATCACTGCCTGCATCTTCAAATTGAAAGACCTTGCTCGCGAGGAATCGGATCACGCGACGGATGTATTCCTCGAGTGGTTCGTCAACGAACAGGTCGAAGAAGAAGCGACGACTCAGGGCGTCATCGACCAGTTACGTTTGGTTAAGGACAATCCCAGTGGACTGTTCCTGATCGACCGCGAACTTGCTGGCCGCAAAATGGAAGAAGATGAAGCGTAACAAACGTTGACCATCGCCCTGTCCCAAACGGGAACTTCGTGCTCATTGGGGCACACTTGTCTGCGATTTGACTGTTCATTACGCTGTAATTTCAACGAAATAGTCCGCTCAGACCGGTTTTCTTCACAGAGGAGCCTGGTTTGAAGCGGTTTTTTTTCGTACAGCCGCCAAGATTTTCTGGCTGTCGCTGGAACGATCGCACAAAATGGACGTCTCCAAACTGAAGCTTCGTTTCCTCTGGAATCCCGTTATGCAAATCTCACGCATTCACATCGCAGCCTTTCTGTTGGCGATCGGCTTTGCTTACTCAAGTCAATCCTTTTGCTATTCAGCCACACTTTGGCAAGGCGAAAAAGACGCTGCCGAGAAGGATGCGAAGCAGGATGCCGATTCTGAAGAAGATGAACCCGAGATCGATACTGCGTCGCTTAAAAAAGAGGCACCAGAAGTCGATGACCGGTTCCTGCGATTCGAGATGTGGGACGGAACGATCGTTAGCGGAATTGTAAGTATCGCAGCGATTGACATCGAAACAGAATTTGGCGGCTTGCAGATTCCGATCGATCGTCTCGTTGACTTTCATCCGGGACTGGTCAGTCTTCCGGAACTTCGCGCCAAAGTGGATGGTCTGGTGGAGAAGTTGGGCGATCGCGAGTTCAAAACACGTGAAGGCGCCCATCGTGACCTCGTCACCATGGGGCCGATGCTAATTGGCATGTTTTCGGATCTCAATGATGGCGGCGACGCAGAACGCAAGAAACACTTGAAGAAGATCAAGGAAGAAGTCATGGCGATGGTCGACGATGATGAAGGCCCATCGGCTGGAAGCGACAGTATTACTCGTGGCGATCGCGTCAAAACACCGGACTTCTCAATTGTTGGCAAGCTGGTTCAGCAGGAGTTCCAGGTCAAAAGCAAAATCGGTGACTTGCGAATTCAGCTTTCCGATATCAAAAGAGCCGATCGGGGTATGGCTGTGAAGTCGCAGTCACTACGCAAGACCGTTGCCGTCAGCGGAAGCACGTTCTTTCAGAAGAAACCTCTCAACACCAAAATTCGGGTCGCCAAAGGGGATCGAATTACCATCACGGCCAGTGGAATTGTGCAATGGACCAACTGGAGTCAGTCGGCGTCTCCTGACGGGCTCCCGAATCAGGGCAACTGGAATGGAATCAGTAACGGGGCGCTTGCCGCGAGAATTGGTACCGATGGTTCGGTCGTTGGTGTAGGCTCTGACAACTCTTTCAAAGCCGAACGCTCAGGCATTCTGTACCTTGGCATTGCGATGCCGGATAACTATGTGAAAAACTCCGGCTATCGGTGGACCGGGAAATTCAAGGCAAAAGTGAAGGTCGATCCGGCTAACTGAATTTCAGCTGTTTGGAGACTCGACCGACGACGCGGTGGGAGGTGTGCTGGTGAAAGTCCGGGACAGCCTGGGTTGTCATTCAGGCCGAATCTGATCGCAGATTGCTTTGAACTGCGGCACGTGACGATACTCGCGAAACCGGTCTTCTTTCTGTAGCCTGTCGTAGTCGTCGAAACCCAGGCTAACAGCATTGGCCAGGTGTTTGATCGCATTCTCGCGACTGAACTGCCAGTGTTCTTTGTCCTGGCCTGAATTTCTCTGGAGAGAATCCAGCTTCGCCCAGCTCTTTGCAACATCATATTGAGCTTTTTGCGAGGTAATTCCAGCTTCGGATAACGTATCCAACACGGACTTGGCGTGTCCGAATTTACCAGTTTCTCCAAGTCGTTTTGCGTAGTAAGTTCCTCGATGCAGCGCCCTGCCGATATTGTGGTCGTTGGGGATGCTCAAGGCTCTTTCCACAGCAAGTCTGTATCCCTCGCCTGCAGATTCGATTGCATCGGCGGGCTGTTTTAGCCCATCGTACAGAATTGACTTGCGGCGATGTGCTTCGAGGATTGTATCGACCAATTGGTCATTGGAAAGTTCGAAAAATTGACTGGCTTCCATGACTGCGATGGCAGCGTCGAACGATGCTTCTGCTCGTTCAGGTTCATTTCGCTGATCGGCAAAGATCCTGCCCTCCAGAATTTGACTCACGCCAATCCGGTGATCGGTCCACGAAGGGGTTGCTTTCAAGTGTGCCAGGTTAGCTTCAGGGAGCAAAGCAAGGACTTCGTCAAACATTTCCTTGTCGTGATAGACGTTGATGAGTCTCATGTAGGCTTGCGAAAGTCGATTGGTGTAGCGATAGACGCCGGGATTTTCTTCAATCAGCTGTCTCAGACCGTCAAGCGACTGACGAATGTAAACTTCTGCTCTTTCGTAGTCTTTTAAATTTCTCAAGTGCCTACAAATTCGGCTGCGGATGTAGCAAAGACGGTATCGGCAATCGACGTTCAGTTTCGGATTCGCGTCGATTTCCATGAATCGGCGTTCCGCTTCTTCCAGCAGCTCCAGCGAGAGCACCCAGTCTTTGCCACGTCTGCCAACATGTCCCATGTCGCAATAACACAATGCTGCATTGAAGTTTGTCAATGCACTGTCAGGGTCAAGTTCGAGTGCCTCGTCGGCACACTCTGCCGCTTTTGCGAACGCCGAAATGCAGGCGGCGTCATCGGCATTACTGAGATGGGCAAAGCCCAAATTGCGATAGAAACGAAACCCTTTCTCTAGCCATAGTTCGCGATCGGAATTTTTTTCAGACTGCTCAAGTAATTCAATGCCTCTAGCGTATGCACTGGCCTGAATCGTTTTTTTATTGGTGTCCTGGGCGATCAATCCGCGCTGGATATAGACTTCGGCCGCCTGGAGTCCAAACTGTTTTTTTCCTTCGTCTGTCCTGAAACAATGATCGACCAACTTTTCAGCCTGATCACAGATGGCGCTGGCTTCATCGTAACGGGCGGTATTGCGATAGATTCGTGTCAGTCTTTCGTAGCAGTCAAACGTCTCGGTGGTGATGGTGGCTTGCTCCGCTTCTTCATCAATGAGCCGTTTGTGTGTCAACATAAGCTCGTCCAGGATTTTTTGCTGTGACGGCAATATGCAAGGATCCTTTTCCAGTGCATCAAGCGAAATTTCCAGGGCTCTGATGACTGTGGCGTGGAGTTGCCCGGCATTTTTTTCTGCTCTCAGTCGCTGTTGTTCCGATTGCTGCAAATTTGATTCTGCGCGATTCCACTGCGATGCGCTGAAAAGCAACCCGATGGCGAGACATGTGACTCCAAACGCGACAGCCGAAGCCACCAGTGGATTTCGTTTGAGCCACCGAACAAAAGTCTCTGCCTGTGATGATTTACGAGCTGAAACGGCGTGTCCATCCATCCAGTGCGTCAGGTCGCGGCGAAAATCATGAGCAGATTCGTATCTGGACGAAGGATCCTTTTCAAGTGACTTGAGGCAGATTGCTTCCAAATCCCGATCCACTTTTGTGTTGATGTTACCTGGAGGTGGAACCGCTTCATTGATTACCGCTGCGATCGAAGCTGCATGATTCAATCGTTTGAAAGGCGTGTTGCCGGTAAGCAACTGGTACAGAATCATTCCCAGGGAATAAACGTCCGTCCGGCGGTCAATATTCCTGATTCCTTGCGCCTGTTCTGGCGACATGTACCCTGGCGTTCCAACGATGGCTCCGTTGGCTGTCAGAGATTCTTCTTCATAAACCTGACGCGCCAATCCAAAGTCAGTGATCCGTAAACGGGACGCAATGTCGTGATCATCGTTGACCAGAATGATGTTTGTTGGCTTCAGGTCGCGATGGATGATGCCTCGCTGGTGAGCGTGTTGCACGGCATCCGCCAGGCAACAGACGATTTTCGCAGCTTCTCGTGGACTGAGGACCTGCTTGCGATTGGCCAGCCATTGGTGCAAAGTTGGTCCCGCACAAAATTCGCTGGCGATGAAGTGAATCGGGCCAACGCTTCCGATTTCAAAAACTGGAACGATATTGGGGTGGCTTAGAATCGCAGCAGATTTCGCTTCGCGTTCAAAGCGTGCCCGAGACTCTGCCGACAAAAGCCCTTCCGGCTTGGGGACTTTGATCGCGACTTCACGATCAAGGCTTGGGTCGTTGGCGAGGAAAACTTTGGCAAATCCTCCTTCGCCTATTTGTTCAATGATCTCGAAACGGCCAAGAATCGCAGGAATTGAGTCGCCGTTGGGAATTGTTTCGGTATTGAATTCCGAAAGACGACTGGTCACCACAGTGCTTTCCGATTCCTCATCCAGCTCAGCACTCTTGAGATCCTTACGCACGAGCGCGAGAAAGTTGATCGCGTTCCGGGATTTAATTTTCGATCTCATGGGCTTTTTTGCTGGGCTAGTCGTTCTCGTTTTCAAGTTCCGGTTTTCCGTCGATTCTGTCGAACTCCGCCTGGAACTTGATAATCGCACGATTCCAAAGTTTGCTTGCGGCTCCCTCAGTTCGATTCATTTTCTCGCCAATCTCCCGGAACGAAAGTTGTTCCAGGTTTCGCAATCGAATTACCTCTGCGTATTCACTGTCCAATTTGTCAAGAAGCGTGTGCAACAACTCGATTCGCTCCTGGGAAAGCGCATTGGTTTGAGGTGTGGGGCTGTCATCGCTTGGTTCGAGAAAGAAAAATGATCCGCTGTCTGGTTGTGCTATCGAGCGTTGACGACTGATATCCCTTTTTTGGCTTCGAAAATAGCGGTTGGCTCGTGACGACTCGTTCTGGACAATCGTATTCAACCAGCCGAAAAACTCGGCTCGGGTGGAACCGCGAAAGTCCTCGATCCCATTAACCATTCGAATCAGTGTGTGTTGCACAATGTCAGATGGGTTGATGTTGGGGCGAAGCGTGTCATTTAGCTTTCGATCTGCCATCATTGTGAGATAACTTTGGACATGCGTCGCCAAATCGGACTTGGCTTGCATATCTCCATTCCGGGCCTGCTCCACAAGCAACCTGACTGTGTCGAGTTCAAAATCATCCTTTTCGTTCAAGGCTCGCCCCTTAAGAACCCACCCATGCGGCCAATCGGACGCGGAATTTTCAAAAAGTCCAACAACAAGTTTACTCCGTTTTGAGATACTTTAGTTGTCTTTTCCCGATCATATTGGGTTTTCCAGTTTCACTTATGGACGAATTACGGGCAATGACAACAATGAGGGTTCGTTGGTCACCTGTGGCCAACCCACAAACAATGGACGAATGGACGAATAGGCGTTTGGCTCAGCCCCAAACATTTGGAGATAAAATGACACCAGAGATTTTGGCGATAGAACGTGAAGTCGATCAACTCAAAGCCGACGGCAAGATTCCTGAAGCGATCGAGAAGATGAAGGAAGCATTGGCGCTTGATGACAATTTTGCGCGCGGGCACCTGACCATTTCAGTCCTGTACGGAAAAGTTGAGGAACATCTCAAGTCCGTTGAGCATGCCGAACGCGTGATCGAGCTTGAGCCGAACGATAAATTCAATTTCGTCGCATTGAGCGAAACGTATCGTCGTGCCTTTGAAGGCACGCGAGACACCAGCTTCATCCAGAAAGCGGAAGATGCCAAAGCACGTGCCGCGATGACTGGTGGCTGAGGCTGCTAGACACGAGTTCAGTCTGAACTCTTTAACAGCATTTATCGAGCCCGCATGCTTTGTCCATTTTCGCGCAAAGCTGACAAATCATGCAGGAATTTCCCGCAAAGCACAGGATTCGGAACCCATCTTGCCGACCTGTGTTTAAGACTGAGGAGGTTTACGCCTCCAGTTCATTTCGATTGACCAAGGAACAAAAATCAATGAATTCTCTAAAACGAATTTTGACAACGGCAGTAGCTGCATGTTTCGTCTGCCTGCTTATCAATCATAGCGTTGAAGCCCATGACTTCCTGAAGAAACCTGTCCAGGAACGTTACGGATTGAAGTCAGTTTCTTGCAAAGTTTGTCATCCTGGCGGCAACAAAGCGATCAACAACGCTTTTGGCATGCATTTTAAAGAAGCCTTCAAAGGCAAAAACTTCACCAAGCGAGTCAAGGAAGCCAAAGCACTCAAGAAAGAGAACGCTGAAGAGGGAACGAAAAAACTGGACGAAGTTAGCGCTGACATGATTGCGGCGTTCAAAAAAGTCGTTCCGGAAATCGAAAAGAAAACCATGACATTTGCGGAAATGGCGAAGGGTGGGATTCTCAATGGAACCAACCTTGAGAAGAAAGTAATCGCAGCGATGGGCAAAGCTCAGGGCGTTAAAGAAGAATAGTTCTCCCGCTTACATCAAAATCACGGTGGCGACCGCTGTGATACAATTGCCATTGAGGCCCGTTCGATTTTTCGAGCGGGCTTTTTTGTGCAATTGGCTATCGATGCAGATGTTCGATACAATTGTTGTCATCTGAATGGAACATGAATCTCGAATCGGCATATGAATTCTGAATCAAACGAAGAACAGCCGCAGCCTCAACCGGCGGACGAAATTGTCGCTGAACTTGTTGAGGAAACGACGGTCACGGAAAAGCCTGTTGCTGCAGAAGTGGTAACGGCTGCTCCGGTAGTTGCTTACGATCCGATGATCCTGTTGCCTCCACAGCCAGCCAGGGAGATCCTCGAACCTTCACCGATGGAAAATCTGGCCGCCACCGGGGGAGCCGTTGGAGCCATCGTTTTGGGTGTGCTGGCGTTTGTGGGTTCGTTTATCTCTTCGTATGCGATTCTCAATTCGTTTCTTGGTCTCGCGATGGGGCTTTGGGGGCTGCGTTCCAATCATCGTCGCATGGCGTCGATCGGAATGTTGCTGTGTTTGATCAGCGCGTTTTTCTGCGTGGTTGAGATCTCTTCGTGGCTGCAATCGATCTGGCCGACGGAAGAAGGATTTTGACGGTTGAGCGTTTCGGAAACCAGTGGCTGCGATTTTTTCTCAATGGTGTTTGCAGTGCGGGTTTTAGGCGGAATCGCCCCTGCTACTTTCCGACCAAAGCCAGTGCCACAAACAACCCTGGCTACTTGTTACTCATCTGAACAATTCCGTTGAAGCCCATCGGCGGCTTCGAATCGTCATGCTGTCGAATGTACTTCAGTAAAAACTGGCCGCATGGTTCTTCGTTCATCGATTCCAGCAATTTAACCGCCCTGCCCCAATCGCCCGATTCGAAGCTCGCCAACGCAGCGTCATACTGTTCCAGTGTTTCCTGACGGTTGTCCAGAAGTTCCTCTGGAACAACGCGATGCACCACAGCGGGCATCCGCAATCCATACGGCAGGAAACTGCCAATCCTTTGCAACGTAAAATGATGGGGCTGGTCCCTGACTTGATTCACGGTTTCTTCGTCCAGCAAAATGGAACCGCCGAACCACTTCGTCATGCCCTCGAGCCTGGATGCCAGATTTACGACAGGACCGAACGCGGTCACTTTCACCTGATCGCTGGTTCCAATCTTGCCAGCAACCGCTGAACCCGTCGCGATCCCGATTCCCATTTGAAAATCTCGCAGCGGATGATCGGGGTCAGAGTGAATTTCCGCAAATTCGCTTTTGATTTTCATCGAAGCATTAATCGCACAAATGGCGCGATCGCTCTGATCCAGCGGCCAGCCCCAGAATCCCATCGCCGCGTCACCATGAAAGTCACCGATGACACCGCCGAAATCCAGTATCGAACGCGTCATGATGCCCAGCGATTTACTGACGCGAGAAAGCAACTCCAAAAGATCACCCGCCATCCGTTCAGAAGCTTTTGAGAAACCGCGCAGGTCGCAAAACAAAACCGAGACTTCGCATTCTTTTGGTGCCAGCACATCCTCGGGATCCCGATCTGAAAAAGCTTCCAGCACAACTGGCGAAAAGAACGATCGCAAGCTGGCCTGACGTCTTGCAAGTTGTTGGGCTTCCACAAGATTCTGTAACGTCGACGCAATCAGTTCACAGAATTTGATATCGCCCTGGAGATCCAGTTCTCCAGAGCCTGACGGATTCGTTCCGGAGATTACGGAAACACGATTCTTCCCCGTGACATAAATTCCCCAACCCTGGGTTACCGTTCCCGTAAACGGGCACACGAAAGCCCAGTCGTTATCCATGTCCATCGTGTACTCGGGCCCGCCGGCCCGTTTTTGATTCCAGATGTGCTGGACGACATCTCCCTCCTTGATTGCCTGCCGAATCAGTCGCTCGCTGGGAGAAAAGTCTCCGCTGGTCAAACGTCGGCGGTCCCAGTGGATGACTTCGGTATTGCCACCTTCATCTTTATTTTCGGACTGCCGAAAGATCGCAACCGATGTGGCCGAAGAGATTCCTTCCATCAACACATTTACAAATCGAGTATAGAGTTCGCGCTCGCTACCCGAATTGGAAATCAGGTCGGGCAAACGGTTGAGGACTTTGATGCGACGATCGGAGTCAACGTACTCGACATTGCTGCGGAGAAATTCAGCAGTGTAACTTCTTTGCGTAACGGGGCTGGGAATGTCGAGCGTTGGCAGCGCACGTTCATTGGTCATCATGAAAGTGGTGGCTCCGATGACAAAATGCTCACCGGGTTTGAGCCGAAAGGAATCTCTTTCACCTCCTCCAAAAAACACCGGATTCCGTGCGGCAGCAAGTCGCTCTACCAGCAGTTCATCTTCGATCAGGGTGATGATCGCATGGCGGCGCGAGATCTGCCCGTCCCAGTCCGTTTTGAGCGGGTGAGCATCGCGACCGAGTTCAATCGGTTGATCGGGTTTAAGTTCAACTCGCCAACGATTGTCGACATTGGGCCCTTGTGCGATCAGTTCAAACATTGATTTCGCCGAACCTGTGTATGATTTCCGGTGTCCATGACCGACAACTTCACGTCCTGTTGTCAGGATTCAGATTGTGTTCTATTCTGACGGCTGAGCAACAATTCTGACACCACCAGTCATGATTCAAAACACTTTAAAAATCACTTTCGCCGCGCTAATGTTCGATTCCTAGCCGGAATTGCGCCTGCGATCTCTTTGTGTAATTTTTAAATGTGACTTGCCAGCAAACTGAATGTTGGCTTTCTTAAAACAGGATTTTCCAATGCGTGAAATGTTGGACCAAAAGCTCGACCGATACATTGAGCTCGAAAAACAGATGTCGGATCCCGAAGTTCAGGGCAATCCGTCCATGATGGCAGCCGTTGCCCGTGAGCATGGTTCGCTGTCCAAACTGGCCGGAAAGTATCGACGGTTCAAGGCGTTAATCAACGAACTCGATGAGCTGCGTGAGATGGCTCAGAGCGACGATTCGGACGAACGCGAAATGGCCGAAATGGAAATCACGACGCTGACCGAAGAGCGCGAAGAACTGTGGGCTGGCTTGCTGGACATGACGATCGGCGGAGAAGACGCCAACCGTACCCGGTGCGTGATGGAGATTCGAGCCGGAACGGGCGGCGATGAGGCAGCTTTGTTCGCAGGCAATCTTTTGAACATGTATCAAAAGCATTGCGAAACGAAGAAGTGGAAGATGGAGATGATCGATTCCAGCTCAAACGAAATCGGCGGATTCAAGGAAGTTACCGTCGGCATCGAAGGAGAAGGCGTCTATCGCGAACTTCAATACGAAAGCGGTGGTCACCGCGTTCAACGAGTTCCTGAGACAGAAACCAAGGGACGCATTCATACTTCGGCAGCGACGGTTGCTGTTTTGCCCGAGCCAGAAGATGTCGAAGTCGATCTGAAACCTGATGACTATCGCCGCGACAACTATCGCGCCAGTGGTCCTGGGGGGCAGAAGGTCAACAAAACGGATTCGGCGGTTCGGTTGACGCATCACGAAACCGGCATCGTGGTTGCAATTCAGGATGAGAAGAGTCAGCACAAGAACCTGGCCAAAGCGATTCGTATTCTCAAGTCTCGAATCTACGAACATTTGCAGCGAGCCGAAAACGAAAAACGTGCTGACGAGCGAAAGTCACTGGTTGGATCGGGTGACCGTAGCCAGCGAATTCGAACTTACAACTTCCCGGACAACCGCGTCACCGATCACCGCATCGGCCTGACGATTTACAAACTGGATCAGATCATTGCAGGAAACGTGAGCCTGCTGACTGACGCATTGATCGAGCATGACCGTCAGACGCTACGTGATTCAATGGAAGAAAAGTAGCGTGGCTGCGGCGTCTCGCCGCAGTAATTGAAACCAAAAAACTGCGGCAAATGCCGCAGCCCCGGCAAAGTAAATCAGGCTTGAGGCTCGGTCATCGACCACGGATCAAGTGCTTCCTTCAATTCTTCTGGTGGCAGGATGTTCTGCTCTTCACACAGTTCGCGAATCGTTTTCCCGGATGCAAACGCTTCCTTGGCCAACTTGGCGGCTTTCTCGTAACCGATGTACGGATTGAGACTCGTGCACATCGACAAGCTTTGCTCGACAAACGACTCGCACATCTCAGCGTTGGCTTTCATCTCGACGACACAGAATTCATCAAACGCCTTGATGCCTTTTGCCAACAGCAAAATACTCTCAAGCGTTGTATGAGCCATGACAGGCATCATGATGTTCAGCTGAAACTGACCGCCGGTGGCACCGCAGATGGTAATCGTCTGGTCGTTGCCCATCACCCGGGCCGTCAACTGCATCATGCTTTCGCTCATCACAGGATTGACTTTACCAGGCATGATCGAGCTTCCGGGTTGTCGTGTTGGCAAAGCCACTTCGTAGAATCCACAGCGCGGACCCGAACCCAACCAGCGAACGTTGTTTGAAAGGTTAAACATCGTCGATGCAATCGCCTTCAGATTGGCATGGCACTCAACCAGTCCGTCACGTTGAGCGTTGGCTTCGAAATGATCGACTGCTTCGACAAATGGAATGCCAGTCTCTTCGGCAAGTACTTTTGAAACTCGAGCGCCAAATTCGGGATGAGTATTGATGCCTGATCCAACCGCCGTTCCGCCGACGGGAAGTTCCATCACGCTGTCGATTGCCGACTGGGCACGTGAAATCGAAAGTTCAACTTGTCGGGCGAATGCTCCAAACTCCTGCCCCAACCTGAGCGGCGTCGCATCCATCAGGTGAGTTCGGCCAATCTTGATAATCTTGTCCCACTGCGCCGCTTTGTCAGAAAGTGATTTGTGCAGCCCTCTCAGCGCCGGCATCAATTCGTTCTGGATTTCCGAAGCCACCGCGACATGAATTGCCGTTGGAAACGTATCGTTAGTACTCTGACCCATGTTCACGTGATCGTTCGGGTGAATCGGTTTTTCTTCTCCCGTCCGGTCACCGCCATCGATTTCGATCGCTCGATTCGAAATGACTTCGTTGATGTTCATGTTGCTGGAAGTTCCCGAACCCGTTTGAAAAACGTCGATCGGAAATTCCGCGTCCAGTTTTCCAGCGATGACTTCTTTGGTTGCCTCGATCAGGGACTCGACCTGTTTGTCGGACAGCGGATTCTTTCCCGAGCCAGTAAGTTTCCCGAGGTCGCGATTGGCGATTGCACACGCATTTTTCACACGTCCCATCGCGCGAATCATCGCTGAAGGCATCATCCAGCCTGAAATCGGAAAGTTGTCCACGGCTCGCTGAGTCTGGGCTCCATAATAAGCATCGCGAGGAACCTGGACTTCGCCCATGGAGTCACGTTCGGTTCGCATTTCAACTTTTGAGCTGTCGTTGGACATCAGGAAACTTCCGGAAAAATAGTTAGCACGTTAGACTGGAGCACCACATTCTGGCTTTGCCGTCCGCTCGTGGCAAGGGCTGCCAACAGTTGCCAACCAAACGGAACATGATGGACTTCAAGGAACTTCGCAAAGAATACGAAACGCAAGGCATCGATGATTCGAAGCTGCACGACGACCCAATGAAAACGTTTCAGGACTGGATGCAACAAGCCACCGACAACTGCCCAGGCTCGTGGCTGGAATCCAATGCCATGACGCTGGCCACGGCAGGTTCCGATGGAATCGTGACTTCGCGAACGGTTTTGCTCAAAGGGATCGATGCCGATTCGATTCGGTTCTACACGAACTATGAGTCGACCAAGGGCCAGCAACTGGCTCAGAATCCAAACGCTTCGATCAATTTTCACTGGGCCTATCTTGGCCGTCAGGTTCGCATGCGTGGCACGGTCGCGAAGACGTCGCGGGAAGATTCGCAAACCTATTTTCACTCGCGTCCTCGCGGATCGCAGTTGGGCGCGTGTGCTTCGCAGCAGTCACACAGGATTGAGTCCCGTGAAGAGCTGGAGAAGAACCGAGCCGACCTGGAAGCAAAGTACGAAGGCCAGGAGATCCCATTGCCCGATAGCTGGGGCGGCTATGCGTTGACTCCTGTTGAGTTCGAATTTTGGCAAGGACGACTGGACCGAATGCACGATCGGGTGGTCTACCAAAAGGGTGAGGACGGCTCGTGGCGCCGGCATCGCATTTCGCCCTGACGCGTTCGGGATGGTCGAAGTTGGCGGCAGGAATTCTACGCCACTTTTCCCGGATGCAGCGGCAAAGCCAATCCAGCTTTATCTTTTTCCAGACCCGGTTCTTCATCCCCAACCTGTTCCACGCCTGGTTGTTTGTCAGGTTCATTATCACCATGATTGTGGCCGGGCAGGTATTCAATTCCGAACGCGATCGTTACACCAAGCAACAGCATTGCCGATAGTTGCAACCGATCGTGGGCGTGAAAGTGAACTTCCGGTAACAGGTCGCCAAGCGAAATACACAGGAAGATCCCGGCCGAAAATGCCAGGCAATAACCCAGCACCATTTCACTGGCCGCGTAGTGCGACACGCCAAAGTAAAACAGGGCTGCGCCGATCGGACAAACGAGCGAGAAGATCAGACTGACCGTTACCTGCTGCCGCACATTCCAACCCCGTGCGTGCATCAAGCTGGTGATCGACATCGCGTCGAGAGGCTTGTGTAGAAAGATTGCCAGAAAGACACCGAAGCCAACCCACATGGAATGCTCCGCCATCGTTGCGGCAGCCAGAGCAACTCCGTCGATCAGGGTGTGAATCGCCAGTCCGAAACAAAGGCCAGCCCAACTGAAATCAAGTTCACCATGATGGTGATCGCAGTGCACGTGATGATGGTCTCGATCGTCGTCGCAGAGTTCTTTCTGCTTGTGGTCGTGCGCCTTGTCGACTGCCAAATCATGCTGGTGAAAATGGAACAGCCTGACCATAAAGAACATGAACAGAAGACCGAGCAAGCAGACGATCAAAGCAGTTTCTGCCGACTCAAGTTTGGTAATTGCCAACGGCAGCAAATGCAAAAGCGCTACGCCCAACATGACTCCCGAAACGAGGCTCAGCACCAGTTGGATCTTGCGATGCGTTAGCTTGATCATCGACGGCAGCGAACCACCGGCGGCAGACGCGACGATGATAAAAACGCAGTAGACGATCAGGACTTGATACATGAATTTCGGGACGAACGCAGGTTGGAAGGGGCACAGGATCGGCAACAACCCCATTAGACGCAAGTGATACGGAGAACTTTCTGGTCAATTTGGTGATTCTTGCCGTAAGATGGACTGGTTCGGGGGATCTGCGGCTTATGCCGTCCTATTCGTCATCAGTCCAGAAAGTTTGCTGAACCTCGGAAGTCTGTTTCTTTTCACGTTTGGCAGCTGTTTTTGGGGCTTTGACCTTTTTTGGGGCTTTGAC
>CAYUNP010000018.1:0-6150 GCA_964446085.1 uncultured Pirellulaceae bacterium | reverse complement strand
TTTTTGGGGCTTTGACCTTTTTTGGGGCTTTGACTTTTTTCTTGCGTGGCAGCTTCAGGTCAGTGCCGCCATCGACACTGTGGTCAGGTGAGTCAATTTGCACAACCTGTCCCGTATGCACAAACACCAGTCGGGTCGCGATTCGATCCGAGCCAAGCCCCAGCATCTTTTCCACAGCAGCTTGATAGGCAGCCAACTGCGGACGGTAGAACTGAATTCGTTCTGTCAGATTCGAGTCATCGATTTGATCAATTTTGAAATCGATAATCTCGGCGGCAATTACTTTTCCGTTTTCAAACACAAGCACAAGACGATCGACGATGCCTTCGACCAACGTTCCAATATCTGCTTCGACATGGTCCAGCTGATCCATTAAAACTGCCAACCGTTTTTCGGTGTGCACTTCGATTCGATTTGGAGAATCCGACGAACCTGATTCATCCAGATCCGGAACGACATAGTGTTCCCTGGCGGCGAACGAGGATAGCAGTTTGTTCAGGTTCTCATGTTCCAACAGGTCGCGAAACCGTTTGATCGCCGCGTCGATCTGATCGGAACCCGGAGAGCGAATCTGCAAGAACTGCTGCAACTGCTCGTCCTCGACTTGAGCACCTTCGTCGAGCCAACGCACCTGTTCGAAGCAGGCGTGAATCAGTCGTCCAAATTCCTGGCTCCGTTCGCGGTCGGGTGAAGTCAATGTTTCGGACAGACGCACGCGATTTCCGCCTTCGAGCATCGACGGTCGCACACGAGCCATGCCGCGCATTGATTTGGCGGCTCGAGAAAGCGGTCGATACAGATTGTCAGTCAGGTTCTGCAAATAGTACTGGTCGATTTTCGCGGAGTTGATGCCGTCGTCCGATTTCGATTCTTCGGTCAACTCATCACGAAACCAGTTTGGGTCGCCGCGCTCGTAAACGACGCCTTCTTTGCGGCCATCCTTTTCGCCGACTTCCGGGCACAGCAATGCCAGCAGCACACCAGCGGCAGATTTGCGGTTGGGCTTGTGACTGAAAGAACAGACAACGTGCAACGAATGGACGGCTCTGGTCATGGCCACATACAGCACACACATCGCTTCGCGGACAGTGCGTTCCTGGTCGGCTTCGAAGACTTCCTGAATCGAATTGGGGAGAAGTTTTCGATGATTCACATTGGCGTAACGGCAAACGGTTTCGATCTCTTCGGTCGGTGAAGGCCGTCCTACGATCAGCGGTGGCGTGTGACCAAGCCAACCGTTTTTGCGGAAACTCTGTGGCACGACTACCGCGTCGAATTCGAGTCCTTTCGATTTGTGAATCGTCATCACCCGAACACGAGCCGAACTCGCATCGGCAATTTTTACTTCGTTGCGAATGTAGTCCACGAAGCGAACGGGTCGCATCGACCAGCGCTGCGAGTCGGATCGATTGGCGTATGCGAGTCGCACAAGGTGTTGCAGACGAATGAGTTCCCGTTTGGTGCAACCGGGAGCAAGGATTCTGGCAAGTGCCTCGACCGTTGGGCCGTAGCCATCCTGAACCAGTCGATCCCGTAACGTTGCAGCGCCTTCGACTGCGGCATCGCGATTCGAGGATTGAGTCCCGGTGGTTTCGGGTTGCAACTCGAACAGGTCTGCCAATGGTGAATGCGAAACGTGAAAGCGAGCAATACTGTCGCCCGGATGATCGGCCAACTTGAGTGCCGAAAGCACCAGTTCGACCGCTGCCGAATCGGTGAGCGGGTTACCGCCTTCTTCGGAGGCACGAACACCAACTTCCTGTAGCATGAAGATCAGTTCGGCGACTTCCTTGTTCGTGCGAACCAGCAGTCCGATCGTTTTGTCGTCGGGCAAACTTTCGTGAAGCTGTCGTACCCGTTCAACTGCTGCCACGTTCAGGTTGCGGTTGCGGCCTCGAACAACTGCCGGGTCACCACCATTTTTGCGGACATCGAAACTGACATCGGCACCATACTCGATCGTTACGTGCCCTTTGAGTTCACTGCGGTTTGTGGAATGCGTGTGGAACCATTCGCTCCAGCCATGCACGCCACGATTGACCACGTCGCTGTCGCTTTGATACTTCTTCAAATGCAGGAACACATCGTTGACGGCATCGATGACTTCCTGTGAGCTTCGATAGCTGGTTGTCAGCGGTTGGGCTTTGTCGAGTCCGTCAAGTTTTCCTTCGACCAGATCGAAAATCTCTGCGACGCCGCCACGCCAGCCAAAGATCGCCTGCTTCATGTCGCCAACGCAAAAGAACGATCGCAGCGGATCGTTCGCATGACAGACCGATTTTGCGAACGGTTCGATGACGCTCCACTGGGTTGGCGAAGTGTCCTGGAATTCGTCCAGTAACAGGTGGCGAATTTGATGGTCGAGTCGAAAGGAAAATCGATCGGTGTCCAACATGGAAACGAATTGCACGAGGCGTTCGGTCACGTCGTCAAAACGAAGCTGGCCCATCTCGCCCTTGGCCGATTCCATACTTTCGCCGTAGAGCCCAAGTAACAAACAGGTGGAACGGTTTTGTTGGATCAGGCGGTGCGTGATCCACGCGCGGCAGTGCGGGATCATCGCGTTGAGGATCGTCAGGATCTCTTTGGGGAGATTGGCCGAGCCGTACTTGTTGATACCGGCCAATACGTTCTGAAACGATTTCGTTTCTGCCAACGCCGACCAGTTTTCGTTCTCGAAGAGCGGCTTGACCGTTTCCCAGTGCTTTGGAATCTGTTTGCCCTTGGTGAACGTTACCTCTTGCGCCATGCGCGTCACTTCGGCCAGTGCGATATCCGAAAGGAACGTGTCTGGCTGCTGCAGGCAATCCCAGGCCTCAGGAGTCGACTCGCGCCGCGTGGCATACATTCGCTCAACCGTTTCCATCACCAACGACGCAATCTTGCGGCTCGAATCGCCCTTGGCCATCAGCGGCAACAGCGACACGACATCTTTCTTGCGAAGCAATTCGTGAATCGTGCGGCGGCGCAGGATATCGATCTGTTGCTCTTCAACGATGTCCCACGACGGAGGCAATCCGAGCTCCAGCGAAAACACTCTGGCGACGCGATTGAAAAAGCTGTCGAGCGTACTGATCTCCAGGCGATGCAGGTTTCGCAGCAGCTTTTGCAGCACCGACTTGGCACGATCCTGCTCAAAGGGAATGCCAAGCTCTTCCTGTAATCGAGACGCGTGATCCGCAGACAAGGCAGCTCGTGAGAGACGCTGAATGATCCGGTCAAGGATCTCGCCAGCTCCCTTTTTGGTGAACGTTGTTGCGAGGATCTCCTGACAGTCGATGCCCGAGGCCAACAGGTTCAGGTATCGATTCGAAAGCTGAAACGTTTTCCCCGTTCCAGCGGATGCTCGAATGACAACGTTCTCAAACACGCCAGATGTTTCCGTTGGGATAGGTTTTGTTACCACGGCGGAGCCTCCTCGGGCACGTCGCCCCATTCGCCTGCCGCGATCGTGTCGCGTTCAAACACCAGATCCTGACAGATGCCTTCGAAATCCTGTGAGAATTCCGGAGGCTGTTCGGCGGGCGGTCCAAATACGCCTGCCCGAATTTTGCGAATGCAATCGAATGCTGTTTTGTCGGCGAAGTCGAGCATCGACGCATCCCAGCGAGCCTTCGAAAACGCAATGTCGTCCAGCTTTTTCGAAAGCAGGACGTAGCCCAGGGAAACGTCTTCCAGATCCGCGTCCTTGACGACGTCGACTTCTTTCAGCAAATGCCGGTACAAAGGCAGCTGCAAATCAATCCACTTTTTGTTTCTGAAGTGAGCCGCCTGTGGCTCTTTTCCGGAGTCAGATGTTTTGTAATCCCAGACAGCGACCTTGCCCGTGATCTCGTGTTGGTCAACGCGATCGATCTTGCCGCGAATGGTGAACGGTTTGTTGTCCACCATCAAGCGATGCTCCAACAGTTCCTCACAGCTTACGATCCGCCAACCATTTTCGCGTTGCCGCGCCTGCAGCACCGAGAATTTGTCCAACCGCTGGCGAAGTTGTTCCAACTGAATTCGCAAGGCTGGCAAACGGGAGCCAGGAAAGCGACGTTTTGCTTCGACGTCAAGTTCTTTACTGAGCCAGTCGTAAATCTCGCGATCGTCCCGGGAATCCTTGTGATCCGATTCAGCGAAAGCTTGCAGGACATCGTGGGCCAGGTCGCCAAAGGTTCCGCCGCTCATCTCGGTCCAGTCATCTTCGACTTTCTCCAGACGCATGATGCAGTTGAGGTAGAAGCGGTATGGGCATTTAAGATAGTCCTTGAATCGTGTCACCGTCAGCGACGTCGGCGGTTCCACAATGTGTGGTCGCGGAATACGAAACTGCTGCGTGGTGACTTTCTCGGCAAGGTTCTTTTCGAAGAGCCAGAAGTTGTTTTCGTCTTTGCCTTCGAAGCTGAAAAACGAATACGCTCGTTCGGCAGAAGTCATTTCATCTTGCGTGAACAACAGGCGACTTGGTTTCAGCGGATCTTTCGCCGCGTTGTTTCGACCTGCGATCAGAACATAGTCGTCGCGAACCGAAGTGATCACGGTTAATGCGTAAGCATCACGCGCGAACCGTCGGTCGTTGTCCAGAATGCCCAACTGTTCGCAAAGTTTGTTCGGCAAAAACTGATGGCCGAACTCCGACGTGGGAACATGCTCGTCGTTCATGGCGACGATTGCCATCACCGGCGCGTCATCCAAAGGCAGATCCAGCCAACCAGCAAATTCAATCGCATCAACGATCGGAGGATCGACGACCCGTTGTTCGGAAGCTGCTTCCAGAGCCCATTCCAGTGCTTCAACTGCCGAACAGGTTGTTCCGAATTCGGTTGGAACATGGCGGTGATTCGCAAAAGCAGTATGCATCGTCTGACAGGCAAGCAAAACCTGCTGGTCTTCGGCGATGTTTCGATCGAGCTCACGTTCGCCATAGATCGTGATCAGAATTTGCGACCACGGGTCGGTCCACATGGCGATCTTCTGCTCGGGCTTATCGAGCGGTTTGAGCAAGCTGGCGATCAACAGGTGAACTTCATTCAATCGTTGGGCATTGTCGGCGTTGATCTCTGCTCGCTTCTTCGAACCAGCGTCTCCTTCGGCAAACTGTTTGACAAGCTTTGCCGGATCGCCGAAAGGCTGATCGTCCCGAATTCGAATCCGGTCAGGAAGTTTGTTGTTCTGGTATCGATCCAGCGCGTCCAGGTAGCCGACTGATTTTCCGTCTTCATCTTCCTGTTGATCACCGATCCAGCGATGCATGTCCGGATGACGTAACAGGATGGCAAACGAATCGTAGTCCTGTTGTTTGAAGAACTCGCGGCAGGCGATCATCAATCGAACCGGCCCCGTCTCAGCCAGTGACTTGCCGGCAAGGTTTCGATGGGTGAGCCCAATTGAATTGATGCTTCGCTGCAACTGCGGGATCAGTTCCTCTGTCGGAACGCCGATGGTGACTTCATCGGTTGAGTAGTCCCTGTCCAGGTGCGTGATGAAGTGGGCGGCACTGACGGCCTGGTCGGCTGGCGAGTCAACGAACAGGATTTTTTCATCAGGCAGTTCGACGCTGGCATCGAGCCAGTGTTTGGTGATCAGGTTTCCAAACTCATCGAAACGATCGGAATGAGATTCGTCCGCAGCGATCATGACGGTGACTTGCGAAGTCAACTGTGCCAACATGCCGGCAATGCTGCGATTGATGTCAGCAGTGGCCACGAGAATGATGTCCTTGTCTGTGTCGCAGCGTTTTTCGTTGATGCCTTCACGCGAACCAGCCGCAATCCAGTTTCGCGCCGCCTGGCGATCCCACAGGTCAGCTTTGCCAAGAATTTGATAATATCGTTTTTGCACTTCGCGAAGCACTTCCCAACGCTGAAGTTCATTGGCGAGGAAGTTGTCGAGCTGAGCGACTTCACGGGCAACACTGTTGAAACTCCAGATGTCGCTGGCCAGTCGCGTGTGTAGTCGTGAAAGCAAGCGAGCCAACGGTTGCCAGTCTTTCAGGTCCTCGACGTCTGCTCTTCCAGTGAGGCATTCGATTTCTTCGACGGGCGTTTGTTCGAGAGCACGCGACCAGGCGATTTGTTGAGCCAGGTCCGTGGCCAGGATTTTTTCAGGCACGTAGAGAAATTCAGGGAGGTCACCCAGGGTGGTGATTTCTGGCGGTCCGAAGGC
>CAYUNP010000017.1:41889-48494 GCA_964446085.1 uncultured Pirellulaceae bacterium | reverse complement strand
TCCTCGCTCACGCATCGGGTTATGATCCGTGCTTCGGGAGCGGCGGTTCAAAACGCCGGCGCCTGCGGCTTGACGTTAAGCGAAAACAGCTACCCGCACAGGCTCTCGATCAGCTGAACCAGATCGGAAAACCTGTTTGGTTTTTGGCAGTAAGCATCGGCATGCCGCTTGTGAATATCCTTCTGTTGAAACGTTTCGCTGTACCCTGAACACATGATGACAGGAATGCCGCTTCGAATCGCCTTGATCTCGCGAATCAACTCTTCACCACTGATATGAGGCATCACCTGATCAGAAATCACAATATCAAATGACTCCGGACTCTCAACGAAAACTTTCAACGCCTCCAGGCCATTGGTGAAGCCCCGCGCGGAAAAACCGGAAATATTCAGTAACGCCACCATGCCATCGACGATTACCGATTCGTCGTCCACAACCAGTACCCTGATCTGTCCCTCTTTCGCAGCGCGGTCGATCCTGGGGGTCGCTATTTCGTTCTGATCCTGTTGGTGAAGAGGTAAATAGATTTCAATCGTTGTGCCTTCGTTTTCGGCACTCTCAAGGTGGATCTGTCCGCCATGGTCGCGCACAATTCCATAAACCGTCCACAAGCCCAATCCCGTACCCTCTCCCACCGGTTTGGTCGTGAAGTACGGATCATGTATTCGCTGATGAAATTCGTGCGGGATGCCACATCCGTCATCGGAGACGTGGAGCTTCACATAGGGTCCTGGTTTGAGATCCATCTCTTCAGCCCATTCGCCAGCGACCTCTTCGGAAGAAATCTCGATCGTGATTTTCCCGCCCTTGGACTTCATGGCATAAGCCGCGTTGCTACAAAGGTTCAGCAGTATCTGCCCAACCTTGCTTGGGTCTACCTTGACGGTGTCGGCACATTCGACCGGCTCGAAACAGATTTCAATAAACCGGGTCGAGTAAGTTGAAATCAGCGGAAGCGTGTCCTCAACAATCTGATTCAACGAAGAGATCACTTTCTCACCCGTCGATGGCCTGCTCCAGTCCAACAGCTGCTGCACAATCAACTTGGCTGAATGCACGGTGTTCAAAATGTGATCGACTGGAGTCGACTGATCGTTCTTAAGTTTGGCCTTGAGCAACTCTGACTGAATTTGAATCGCGCCAAGGACGTTATTGAAGTCGTGAGAGACTCCGCCGACAAGCTGACCGAGCGCCTGGATTTTCTGAGCCTGGCTTAAGCGGTTTTCCAGGATTTCCTGGCGTTTCCTGTTGGCCTTTTTGTTGGAAAGTTCGATCACGGTGAGTTCAACCAGTTTCTCAATCGTTTCGAGATCGTCGTGGGTCCACTCACGAGGCTTATCATCGATCGCACAAAACGAACCGATCACATTGCCGTCGGGCATCACGATAGGCAAACCAAGGTAGGCTTTCACACCAAGATCATCGATCGCCTTGTTGTCTTTAACCAACTCGTGGATTTCAGCATCGATTACCACCAACGGTTCGTTTCGCTTGACAACGTGTTGGCAAAATGAATGCGTCAGCGGAGTCTCACGACAGCTGGCCCAGGGTTCACCCAGGCCGCTGGCACTGAGGAAAAACTGACGCTCCGGCGTGACCAGCGAAATTAGCGAGACTGGAGTTCCAAGAAACTTGTTCGCAAGATCAACAAGCATCTCAAAGTTTCGCTGCAATGGTGTATCAAGTACATCCAGATCTTCAAGCGCCTGTAGTCGCCCTTTGCCTTCCAATGGAACGACAGTCGGTTTTTTGGGATCCGATGGCTCAAGGTTGATTGTCGTCATCGAATCTCTGTGTTGCCATGAAGTGAGTGCGTACGAACCTGAGGAACCATGCTAACGTCTTGTTCGCTATTTTCCATCACCCGACGTGCTCGATAAAGGAAGCTCTGCTTTCTTCAAAGCCTCCATAAGCCGTAAAAGCAGGCAATTTTATTCCAACTCTTCCATTCCCACTCCGTCGCTCTTTTGGCAGCAGTCAATGAAGCCATCAAGAGAAGTTATCTTTGAAAACGAATAGGTTGATCCGTCACAAAGGACGAAACTGAACGTGCCCGGATGTCCATTATCCATGTTGAGCGTCTCAAGCTCTTCAATCCTGATATCCTGGGGAGCACTCCACGGCACCTGTTGGCTCATCCCAACTTCCATCACCAAAACAGTGTTTGATGTTCCGTCAGTAATCTCGCCCATCTTTACGCCCTCACCATCGGCGAGGACCGAGTCTTCTCCAAAGGGAGCCACGTAGTCCGTTTGGCCAGGCCGACTGATCGCAGATGGGTTTCGGAAAACTTCCGGCATCCTTTCCAGCAACGCAATATTGTGCTCACTGTCCCAGGGCTCGTCCTGGTGAAATTCGTCGTAGAGTTCTTTCTCGTCGAGGAACGGCAGAATCGCGACTCGCCAACTTAATAGTGGCTTGCCATCTTCGTCGGTCGTAAAGGCAGGTGGAAACCGCATGTTGGCCGATTCATAGTTCAAAAGCGCCAATGCCAGTTGCCGTTGGTTGTTCAATGATTGTGTTCGTCGGGCAGCTTCTCGAACTTGTTGCACTGCTGGCAGTAACATTCCAACACCGATTCCGGAAACGGCGACCGCAGAGAGTTCAAGCGGTACCGGAGTATCGTATCGCGAAATTCCGGTGTATCCTCCGGATGCCTTGAAGAACATGCTGTGGGACGGTCGAAGCCCCAACAGTGATTCAATTGGCGGGAAGTCTTCGACACCAAAATCAAATTCATCTTTTACTTCCGCAGGCACAAAAGCAAAGGCGCCCTGAACCAACGGGAAAGCGATCTCAATGACTGGATCAAAATCATAGTGTTGCATTCCGATTGGTCCTTCAAGACCCATCGACTTTGATTCAGACAGAATTTTTGATGCCAGTTCGCCTTCGAGAAGCGTCGGCTTGTTGGCTCCACCGGTGTACTTTCGAATATGCGCTGCAATGGCCCGTGAGTTGGAAGAAATATACAACTCGCCATCTTTGACAGCCCAGTACATCGAAGCCCCTGGACTTTTAAGTCCAAAGACTTTCAACCCTTTCTTTTCAGATTCCGTAAACTCCAGTGGCTGTTGGTCGGCCATCGCTGCCAGCGCTGCGTTGATCCTGTCAAGTGATTCCAGAAAGTTGACCTCGTCATTGATTTTGAAAACCCCAACCTGTTTTGCAGAAATCAACGCCCCCAAAGCGTAGTAGCGGACAGTTCCATCCAGATGATTCACGAGATCCTTTTTCAGATCCAGGCCAGTTTCTTCACTGAACCGAAACATTGCCTCTTCCATTTGATCCTCTGGGACGCAATCTTCGATCAGTTCCATAATCGTTTCAGGCGAGAATCGAATCGCGATTGCCCCAAAAGAATCAGCGGGCAACTCCTCCAGTTTGCTCTTCTCGATGGCAGGAACATCCATCACCGAAGCGAGCCCTTTCTTGTCGCACTCGAAGTGAAAAAGCGATACATTGCTGACGGAGTCTGCACCCGAACTGGCTGAAAAGGACTTGATGCTCTCCAGTGAAAGTGCCTCGCTGATTCGCTGGAATGTGGGATCCTCGAGGGCTTCAGGAGGAAGCAGGCCGAGAATGCCCTGGATACTGACAAACCCGAATTGACTTTGCCTGGAAACCGGCAACGCAGCCAGTCGTTTCTTTAACCAGTCAGGCGTTTCGCTTTTTTCATCAATGCGGGCAATCGTCCTTTTCCACTGACCATCCCCCACAGCTGAAACGAGATACCCTGAATGAATGCCCAGCAAAACAGGAACCGGGGTCTCAGGAAGTGAATAAACTTTATCATCGCCCATCGTTTCCGGCGCAATGCCGGCTTCGTCCATCACGCTGTCGAGCCAGACACTGATTTTTTCTTCATCTTCACCAAGACGAAACATCGCACTGGCGGTTCCAGAGAGTGCCTCAGAATCAAAACTCTCAAAGATGATCGATCCGGACTTGGACAGGATCTTCCACCCAATGTCTTCAGCAAGCTCCCCAAGTGTGGGAGGCCCATTTTCTTTCGCGAGAGTTGCAAGCGCCTCTTTGAATTTCCCTATCGACTTCTGAAGTCCCGGATCGGCATACCACCTGTCACTTGGGTTGCCGTCCGGATTGAGTGCACCTGCTTCGTTCCACACCCAGACCGCCAGCGGTTCATCTTTGGGCATCTGTGACGTGATGTCTTTCCAGGCGTTACCTTCTTCAGCCGGGGGTATCCCCAACACCTGGGCATCGAGCGACGCGGCGAACAGGACTGTCAATGAAAAGGTCAGCGCTGTTCGAAAAAAAACAGCAGGCAAATTGCGTCGCATCTTTGAGGCTCCATACGTGGTGAATCAGTCCTCACAATAGAACAAATCACCGCGCGACGCAAACGTACATTCAACAGACGCCAGACTGCATGACACAGCCAGCTCACAGCAGGGTTAAGCCATCAGCCCGTTCGTGTTCAAAACTCACTCCTGGGGCGCTGGCTGCTTCGCGCGCCGCCACGAGAGCGAGCACCTCCACTTCCAGTGCGCGGACGACGCTGTTCACCAAAGTCAAAAGTTGTTCCCATCTTCTCCTTTAGTTTCTTGCGGCTCTCTTCAGGCAACGCCGTCAGGATTTTCTCGCGAGCTTCAACACGGATCTTCGCAATCTGCTCAGCTTCCCATTTTCTGACTTCTTCAGTCCTGGCAGTCACAGCATCAATATCAGCTTGCTCCACTCCGAGTTCTTTCCCGAGAGCCCCAGCAAGAGCGCGGGCAACTCCGCTCAGAATTTGCCGCTGGTATTTCAACTCTTTAGCGCGAACCTGTTGTTTTTCATTCAACAGTTTTTCCATCTTGAGTTCTGTTGCATCTGTCAACTTCTTCAAGCCCGCACGAAAGTCATCTCTCAAAAGTTGACGGTCCCGTCCGGGACTGCGCATCTCTGTCAACATATCCTGCAAATCAGATCGCAAGTCCTCATTCAGGGTTGTGACTTCCTTCTTTTGTTCATCGTTGAGTGACAGTTCATTCTGAACACGCTCGTTCAGTAACAAATTGATCAGGCTACCGCTGCCGCCAAGCTGACCTCTGAATTGAGCTTCAGCAGTTGAGCTGCTTACAGCCATCGCGAACAAGGCAAAGAAGAATAGTGCTGGCCGAAGTACTTTCATTTGGTTTTCCAGTTCAATCGTTTCTTGGTTTCGATAAGTAGACGTCAGCAAACAGGTTGGTATCGGCGGAAAACTCCCATAAACTCTAACCATGACGCATGCCGATGGTTCCGTATCGCTTCCAGAAAAAAGGGAAACTCGGGAATCGATAGAAGGCCGGAACTCCTAAGATGCCCCAATTTTTGATTGTGTCAATTCCCACCGACCGCTACAAACGTTGATATTACCGGTTTTATTGCGTTGGCAGGCTGCACGGTTGCTCAGAGGCATGCTTGCCAGCGTGGAAATGACATCGCATATTGCTGACTACAATGGATTCACCAGAATAAGACTCACCGAAGAGTAAACCATGAAAACTATCTGCTTCGCTGCCTGTGTTGCTCTTCTTTTTGTGAGCACATCATTCGCCGAAACCACTCGCATTCTTTTTCTGGCCGGTGGGAGAAGTCATGCTTCTGGTGACCATGAATTCAATGCGGGTTGCCTGCTGTTGGCCAAGGCGCTCAACGAACAGAGTGGACTTGATGTCGAGGCGACGGTGATCAAAGGTTGGCCGGAAGATGAATCGGTTTTCGAAGGCGTCGATGCAATCATCATCTATTCAGACGCGACCAAAGTCGTGGAAAAGGGATGGGAGAAAACGGATCAACTGGCAAAGTCTGGCGTGGGCCTGATGTTCATGCATTACGCGGTGCATCCAAGCCCGGAGATGGGAGAGAAATATTTCCGGCCATGGATTGGTGCCGCGATGGAAACCGACTACTCGGTCAATCCGCATTGGGTCGCTGATCTGCGAGCCCTTCCCGAGCATCCGATTTCCAACGGAGTTCCGGATACCGTTGAAGCCTATGACGAATTTTACTATTCGATGCGTTTTCAAAAGGATCGCGGCAAGGTGCTTGATCTGGTGACCGCGATGCCGACCAAAAAACGGATCAAGCGCATCATCAATCTTTGGAATAATAATGGCGTCACCGGTGTTGACCAACAACAGTCCTTGATGTGGGGTATCGAGCGTGAAGATGGAGGTCGTGGTGTCGGATTTGTTGGCGGCCACTACCATCGAAACTGGGCCAGCGATGGCTTTCGCCAAATTGTGCTCAATGCCATCGTCTGGGTTGCGAAGATGGAAGTTCCCAAAGAGGGAGTCAAGTCAAACCCTGTTACGGAAGACGAACTGAACGAAAATCTCGACGTCTACGAAGGCAAAGAAAATCCTCGCATTCCGCTTCCGGTCATCGAGGATTTCAAAAAGTTACCTCCTGCGAAATGGGTCACCGGCGAAGAGCATGCTGCAGCCCGAAAAGCGCAGCGCGAGAGGCGCATCGAGAATCGGCGCAAGAAAAAAGCAGCCGATAAGTAGAAAAGTAGGCCGGACCAAGCGCAGCGCCGTTCCGGCTGCCTGTTTTCCAGGGTCACACCAAAGGAAACAAGCGAACAATCTTCCGCAGCATCGTCGCGTTGCTCC
>CAYUNP010000017.1:28716-41789 GCA_964446085.1 uncultured Pirellulaceae bacterium | reverse complement strand
TTGTAGCTTATGCCCGACGGCCGATCCTCGTCACCGAGCACGGTCGTCGTTTTCTGCGAAGCGCAATTATGGATGTGCGAAGCCGACATGCGTTCACAATCGTCGCTACTGCCTTACTGCCAGATCATTGGCATTTTGTTCTTCAACTGCCGCATGGAGATGATCGTTACTCGCTCCGCATTAAGCAGATCAAGGCAAAGTTTAGCGACCAGTGGCTTGCAGCTGGATTACCAGAAGCAAACGTTACCGACTCTCAACGCAAGCGGGGTGAGCGCGGGATTTGGCAGCCGCGTTTTTGGGAGCACATGGTTCGGGACGAGGACGATCTGGAACGATGTGTTGATTACATTCACTGGAATCCTCGCAAGCATGAATTGGTGCAGCGCGTTGTCGACTGGCCCTGGTCGTCATTCCACCGGTTTGTCGAATTGGGACAATACGACAAGGGATGGGGAGGAATCGCTCCAGAAAACATGGAGAAAGGAGATTGGGGCGAGTAGCAAGTAGGCCGGACCAAGCGCAGCGCCGTTCCGGCTGCCTGTTTTCCAGGGTCACACCAAACAAAACGAGAACAAACTTCCGGAGCATCGTCGCGTTGCTCCTCGATCCGGCCTACTTGGGCCTACTCGATAACATTTTCGCCGTTGTTTTCCTTTTGCTGAATCGTCACAGGCCAGCCGTCGAACTGATTCGATTCCTTTCCATCGGTTGCATCAACAGCAAATCGAAACGACTCCAAAAAGTAAGTCTTTGCTCCGGTGTCGATCGTGACCATGCCAAAGCCGCTACCTTTTTGGTGTGCCAACTCGTAACGGTTCTTCTTTGACGCGACTTCCGGATCGCCAACGGCGTAAACGTAGACGAAGTTGCCAAATCCATCGACAAACTCTCCCGTGTGTGGCAAACCGTGCTTCGGTCGATTCGCGTGCGACATGCCGACTCGCTCAGGATGCCACCAGCGTGGATAACCGGCGGAAATTGCTGGAGTGCAAAATGACCAGAAACCGTCTCGCTGCTTGTCGACACCGTATTGAGTTAGCGAAGTCAAATGCTGGTCGCCGTTGATATGCAATGGCATGCCCTGGCGAATAATTCTGATCGCATTATTACGCGCTGTCTGCGGCCAACCTCCCGAATCAAGATCCGCTTTCAGGTAGCCGTCGTAACTTCCATGATGGGTCGCCACGCCAGCAAACACCGTTTGGCTGAGCAGCACTTTCATCGAATGGCCACGCCAATCATCGACCCAGTGCTTGAGAAAATCTTCCTGCCGCTGGCCCAGCAAAACCAAACCCGGTTTGTCGAGCGCCGAAGTATCGAAATCCCTGTCCCTTACATGATCCGCTCGACCGCTGGCAGTGTCGACTTTCCGCGGTCCGCTCTTCCACTGCCGATCCGCGATGATCGCAAAACTGACATCGCCATAGACCATGTCTCCAAAGTAGACGCTGATGTCCTGCTCGACGGGCGCGGGATCGTAGCAGTCAGGGTGGTGACCGCAGTTTGTTTTGTGAACCGCGTTGACCATTCGGGCCGGTTCCCGATAGCCACCTTTGGAAACACCTTTGCTTTTCTGGTTCATCGCAGCACCGGCTTCGCCCCAGATGTTGCCCTGGAAGACATCGTGATCGTCCGGCAGACAGATCGTGGGCGCATTCTTCATCGCATCGCGAAACGCCCAACCATGCATGTAATACTTGCGAAGGTAATTCAATATCGCACGATCAGCAGGATCACGAATCAACCCAAACCCACCGTGGTCTTCATAGAGTTGGTCACCGGAAAAATACAGCATGTCCGGATCAAGTCGCAGCAGGTTTTCACAAACGGGCTGGTAAGGAAAGCCGTAGTCTTTCTGGCAAGTCAATGCGCCGAGCCGCAGTGGACGTCCCGAAGGATTGGCCTTGATGGTTCCTTCCCAGGAGGAATCCGCAGTCGAGCCGTCACGAAGTTGTTCGTGGTAAACGACTTTGTACGGCGTAGCAGATTTCTCGTCCCAGTTCGGAATGCGGAACGTGGCAGTCCACGCATCGGTGTCGAGCGCTGCGGTGCCGAGCGATTTCCATTGGCCATCTTTTTGAATCAGTAGCTCGACATCTTTGGCGTCTTCTTCGCCAAGCGGACCTGTCAGTGCGCTCAGTTTCATCACGAACCCTTCGTCGGTTCGCGAATCCGAAAGCGAATACATGGCCCACAGAACTGGCCCAAACTTGTTGGATTCGGTAACCGTGAACGCGTCGCCGCTGACAGACCAGTCCATGAATCGATAACGACTGCCCTGGGCGCCCCAACGGTTGCGTGCTTTGGGTTTGGCGAAGTTGTTGTGAATCGAAACATTCCCCACGATCGACGGCTTGGCAACGGCGGCCGAGAGCTGGCCAAGCTCTTTGCCGCTTGAGTCGATTGCTGCGATCGTCAACTCGTACTGTGCGCCAGATGGCTTGCCGGACAAACGAAGCGTCATCTTTTGTGGTTTTTTCAGCCCTTCCAACGCTTTCGATTTTTTGCCAACGATCAGCTTTCCATCGACAACGCCTGCTGCAATTCCATTTCTGGCGAAAGCGTTGCTGCGATACTCGTTGATGTCGCTGCGGATTCCGATTTTGAATCCCGCCCCAAGTTCATTTTTCTTGACGTCGATCAGGCTGATCACGACCGACATTTCAAAACCGCCGTCGGCATTGGTCAGTTGATGAGTCAGCAAGTGCACGTTTCGGTTTCCGCCGAAGGAGTTGCACTGCGCTGCGCCGTCGGTGACGGTCCAGTCTTCCATCGGGTTGGCCCAACAATCTCCTCCCAGAAACACGCGGTCGTGGGTGTTTGTCCAGGAGACGGTTTTCGCGTTGGCAGCAAGCGAGTCCTGTCTGCCGATGCTGGAAACGTTGGGCCACCTCAACCATGCACTTCCCAGCGCGGCAACTTTTAGCGCAACGCGTCGAGTAAATCGGTTCATTGTTATTCTTTGCTTCGATGGTTCTTTCGGTAGTCGAAATCGGGATTCGACGGAGTCGTTCGGGCGCTTTCAATCAGATTGCGAAGTTCGCTGGCAATCTCAGGATGTTCTACAGCAACGTTGACCGACTCACCAGGGTCGTCCGAGAGATCGTAAAGCTCCAACGGAGAATGCGGATCGATCGACGCCTCGTAACGTACTGCCTTCCAGTTCCCTTTGCGAATCGCGACTCGACCTTTACGTTCGGCAAACTCCCAGTACAGAAACTCGTGCTGTTTTTGGTCTGAACCGCCAGTCAACGTTGGCAACATGGAAATGCCATCCGTTTCATCTGGCAAAGGTTGCTCGGTCAACTCAGCCATCGTAGGTAGAAAATCCCAGAAAGCGGAAACATGATCAGATCTCGAGCCCGCATTGATCTTTCCTGGCCAGTTGGCGATCATCGGAACACGTGTACCGCCTTCATAGAGATCACGCTTGGTACCCTTGAAGATGCCGTTGGAGTCAAAGTACTCGGGGTCGTGACCACCCTCGGTGTGGGGGCCGTTGTCGGAGGTGAAAATGATCAACGTGTTGTCTGCGATGCCCAGTTTCTCAAGTTCGTTTGAAATCTGACCAACGTAGTTGTCCAGCACGTTTACCATGGCCGCAAATGCCGCGTGCGGTTCGTCCTGACCACGGTAGTATTCTTCTTTGTAGGGAGTTTCCGGATCGTATTTGCCGCGATGCCTGTTCATGAACCCCTTCGGTGCGATCATGTCCGCGTGGGGTTGGACGGCAGCGTAGTACAGAAAGAAAGGTTGCTCTTTGTTTTCGCGAATGAATTCAATGGCTTGCTGCTGAATCAACTTCGGCGCGTAAACTTTTGGCTTCTGAGCCGCATTTTCAATTAGCAGTTCCCGTTTGTCATCGTTCCAGAGAAATGCCGGATAGTAACTGTGCGCGATTCGTTGGCAGTTGTATCCGTAGAAGCGATCAAAACCCATTTTCAAAGGCTCACTGGCGGACCCGGGAGCACCGAGTCCCCATTTCCCAAAGATCCCGGTTTTGTATCCGGCTTTCTGCATCAGATGTGCCACCGTGAACGTATCAGCTGGCATGGGCGCCTGGCCTTCTGGCTGAACTTCGGCGTTGCCACGAACCACGGCGTGACCCGTGTGCAGCCCGGTCATCAGACAACATCGCGATGGTGCGCAAACGGTGCTGCCCGAGTAGTGCTGCGTGAACCGCATTCCTTTCCGGGCCAGCGCGTCGATGTTGGGCGTTGTGAACTTTTTCTGCCCGTAGCAACTCAAGTCGCCATAGCCCAGATCGTCAGCAAGAATGTAGATGACGTTGGGTTTGCGAATCGATGCCGCATTGTTGTCAGCTTTGGTGGCTCCAGTAGATGCAAACCAAATCGCGGCTGCTGCGGCGACGACAAACAAATACCGTTTTGAAGATCTGGTCATGGTGAAGTAGGCAACAAGCGAATAGGTAAAACCGTTTCAGGACCCGACATGAACGGTCTGCGGGACTATTCTACACAATCGAGCGTGATCCTGCTTTCGCCGACGCTGACAACAAAAGAAGCGTGAGCTGCGCGGCTAACCCGGACTCTTTTGCCTGAACCAGGTCGCGATGCCAAATGAATCCAGGGTGGCCTTTCTTTGTTTTTCTTTTACATTGCACACTCTGCGACGAAACATTCCTGTTCGGCTTTTAATCCGTTACCATTGGCGACCTCTTCGTTGAATACACACAAGTTAAAAGCTGACTGAAACGAGTTGGCTAGAGGAAAGCCCATGTCTTTTTCATTCTTTCGCCTTACTCCAATGGCGACTTTTGTTCCGACGTTTGCCTTGCTGGCGATGCTGATGATATTCGCTGGCTGCGACAAGCAGCATGATTTCGCTACCGACGACAGCCAGTTGAAACAATTCGAAGAAGAATTGAATTCAATCGTCGAATCTCAAACAGCGGCTGATGCCGAGGTTGTGGGCGAGCAAAGCGATGCAGAACCCTCACAGCCAACCAAATCTGGCTCAGGGATGAGCTTTGTCCGGGTGAAAGGCAACCAATTCGTAAACGAAGACGGCGAGCCGATGATCTTCAAAGGTCTTGCCATCTGTTGCCCCGACAAGATTGAAAGCGATGGTCACTGGAACAGGGAACACTTTGAGGTGATCAAAAGTTGGGGCGCCAACCTGATCAGAATCCCCATCCATCCTTCAGCGCTTCGTGAAAAAGGCATGCAGAATTACATAAAGCTGCTCGACGATGCGGTTGCCTGGTGCAGCGAACTTGAGATGTACGTCATCATTGACTGGCACAGCATAGGCAATTTGAGAGAGGGGAAGTTTGAGTCCAATGACTATCGAACCACTCTCAAGGAAACCATAACGTTCTGGAAAATCATTTCGCATCATTTTGCCGGCAACCCAACCGTTGCCTTCTACGAGATTTTCAATGAACCAAGCACTGGTTTTGGAGAGTTCGGAGAATGTTCGTGGCCGCAATGGAAGGCAATTGCCGAAGACATCATCGACAGCATTTACACCAATGACAGGAACGTGATTCCATTGGTAGCCGGGTTCAACTGGGCCTACGATTTAAAGGGTGTAAAAGCGGATCCCATCGACCGACCGGGGATCGCCTATGTGGCTCACATTTACGCGGGCAAGTGCAAAGCTCCCAGAGAGCCCCACTGGGAAGAGCATTTTGGTTTCGTTACCGATCGTCATCCGTTAATCGTGACCGAAATGGGCTACTGCCTGCAGGGCGACTACGACTACATGATCGATAACGGAAGTTTTCGCCACACGTTGATGAGCTACCTGGATAAAAAGAACATTTCCTGGTGCGCGTGGATCTTTGATCCGGATTGGGCACCGGCATTAATCGACAGCTACAGCTATCGACCGACTCATTCCGGCAAGTTTTTCAAAAACGCGATGCTCAAAAAGTAAGTGGTCGAATTGTGGCCAGGGCGTCTCGCCGCAGTCATTCAAGACACTCGCCCTTGGGGAGAGTCGAGCTTGTCAGGCAGGAGAGATCCCGTGGCTGGTTGGTTAGACCTGAGAGTGGCGATCGCTTCCCAAGATCGTTGCTGAGGACCATCGCAGGCAATCCTCTCGTCTTCAGGAAAAGCCCAAGAAGTGCGGATGAGAGGATTTGAACCTCCACGGGGTTGCCCCCACTGGCACCTGAAGCCAGCGCGTCTGCCAATTCCGCCACATCCGCGGGCAGATTGATGGTCTGAAAACCGTCAATTGAGATCGAAATGATACGGACAAAGACCCTCAGCCGCAACAGGGAGAATCCCTATTTTTTAGTATCTCGCCACATCAGAATCGATCTCCTGGCTCCACATTTCGATCCCTCCGGTCATGTTCTGGGCCGTTTCGAATCCATGATTGCGAAGCCAGTTAACGACCTGAAGACTTCTTCCGCCGTGATGGCAGTGAATTACAATTCGTTCGCCGCGGAATTCTTCCAGTTCGGAAATCCGTCCGGGTATTTCGTCCATTGGAATCAAAACCGATCCTTCGATTTGCGCTATCGACTGCTCCCGAAGTTCGCGACAGTCAACAAGAATCATTGGTGCACCTGAATCCATCAGGGTTTTGGTTTCCGATACGCTTATCTCGGACAGCAAATCCTGTGGCGCTGATTCATTCGAGTTTTGGTTTTCTGGACCTTGAGGTTCGTCGACTGGCATATCCTGTTTCCGGCAAAAACTGATGACCAAGAAATCTCGGTAGAAGATGTGAACGTCTTCCAGCAAATTTATGTCTATGAGAATTTAACACACATCTTCAAAATGAGTCCTTGAGTCGTCAGTATTTACATAGAAAAATCATAATACAACGACACAGAGTCATCTTTAGAATTGGGATCAATTATGACCCCCCAGGAGTGGGCAGTCGAAGTCGTAAAAACGTTGCAACAGGCTGGATTTCAGGCGTTGTGGGCTGGAGGGTGCGTCCGCGATGCGCTGTTGGAAATTGCACCCAAGGACTATGATGTCGCCACATCTGCAACTCCTGACGAAGTTCAACAACTGTTTGGATTGAAAAAAACGCTGCCCATTGGAAAGTCGTTCGGTGTGATCACCATCATCGGACCGAAGTCGGCTGGACATATTGAAGTAGCGACTTTTCGGCGCGATGGAGACTACGGTGACGGGCGTCGGCCAGACTCCGTTGAGTTTACTGACGCAAAAGAGGATGCGCTGCGGCGTGACTTCACCATCAACGGAATGTTCTTTGATCCGGTTGCTGAAATGGTCATCGATTACGTTGACGGTGAAGCCGACATCCAGAAGAAAGTCATCCGCGCCATAGGTGATGCTCAACATCGAATCGAAGAAGATAAATTACGCATGCTCCGAGGGGTCCGCTTTGCGGCAACTTACGGCTTCGAAATTGAATCGAAAACCATGCTCGCCATCCAGCAACGAGCTGCTTCGATCAGTGCCGTAAGCCCAGAGCGTATTGGTGCAGAACTGCGCCGAATGTTTGGACACAACAGCAGGGCGCGTGCGATGTCCCTGTTGATCGAATCGAAGCTCTGGGAAAACGTTTTGCCTCACGAATTCAAGGGATATTTGAACTGGAGCGAAAAGTCCGGACTATTCAAACATCTGGATTCCGGATTCCCGACAACGCTCGCGGCGCTTCTTTTGGGAACCGGCTTCAAAGCCGAAATGCTACAGGATTCGTGGCGATTGAAGAACGATGAAGTGGCCCGGGCTGACTGGATTCTGGCCAACGAAAAACACCTGTCCCAGGCAGTCACTTTGAAATGGTCCCAACTGCAACCTTTGCTAACTTCCAAACACGCAAGTCACGCCATTGGTTTAATGCAGGCGGTCCTCAACCACGGTGAACATTCGAGCGAACTGGCTGCATCGATCGATTGCTGTCGTGAAAAACTCGAACTCGAACCGGCAATTCTGAATCCTGCTCCGCTGCTTGGCGGCAACGATCTCGCTGCGCTGGGTTTGTCGCCCGGCCCCCAGTTCAAGTCGGTGCTGCAAAGCGTCCGGGACATGCAGCTTGATGGCGAACTGCGGACTTCCGACGAGGCTCGCGAATGGGTCGCGCGAACGCTCGGGCTCTAGGCCACTCCAGCCCCGGATGAGCACAAATCGCAATCCCCCTCCGCGAGAAGGGTATTTGTGCGACCGTTACGATCGTCACTACATGATTGCAACGATTCCAAAAGAACGCGGTCAAGCAGTTTGTGAGGAGTTGGCTTTTTACGGCAACCTAGGTTTTCAGACGTCAAATCACTGACCGATTCAGAGAGACTTTACGTGACTTCCGATACCCAATTTGTTGACTACTACGAAACGCTCGAAGCCAGTGTTAACGCCAGCTTCGAGACAATCGAGCGCGTGTTTCGCTTTCTGGCCAAGCGATACCATCCCGATTGCAGCGAAAGCGGCAACCGGCAACGCTTTGAGGAAATCGTTGCGGCATATGAGACGCTTCGTGATCCGGAACGTCGCGCTGCCTACGATGCAACCTACGAATCGGAACAGGCTGAACAAAGCGAGATCGTTCGTGAAGCTGGCCAGGCTGCAAGTGATACAGCTGATCGTCATCGCATGCTGACTCTTTTCTACGCACAGCGTCGCCGCGACATGAGAAGACCTGGTATTGGAATCACGACGCTTGAGCACATGATGAACATCCCCATGGAAGTCCTTGAATTCCACATTTGGTACTTCCGCCAGAAGGGTTGGATCGATCGCGAAGAAAGTGGAACGCTTTCAATTACGGCATTGGGGGTCGACAAAATTGAAGCCAACAATGAAAAGCATGAAGCCGCTACACTGGCTCGAATCACTCATGCGAACTCAACCTCCAATGAAGTGATCGAAACATCATAGATCCTGCACCTAGCTGAAAAGATTTGAGAGATATTCCAGTCCCTGAGCACACTGCGCTACCGGATTGGAGTCAGCGTCCCGGTCGATAGTGATGTATCCCGAATAGTTCTTTTGCTCGAGCATGCCCAGCAAGGCCGCCCAATCGATGCTTCCGCGCCCAAGTTCAACTTCCACGCCGCGTCCCAGCGAAAAATCACGAACCGCATCCCGGGCTCGAAAATTGACGACGTGCTCAGCAAGCAATTTCATGGCCTCGACGGCCGAATGTTCGGCCAACAGAAAGCTCGACGGGTCAAAGTCAACCAACAGCGACTGAACGGGCAGAAAGTCGATCAGTTCCTTGAGCCGCGAACCATCTCCGGATGAAGCACATGTTTTCGCTGCCAGCCAGGCACCGCAGCGCTGCCCGTGTTGGCCGATATCGGCAAGCGCTTCTGTCAACGTTTGCCACGCGGCCGATTCACGGTCTTCAGGAACCGGTCCCACATCGTTGACGACCACGTTGCAACCGAGTTCATAGGCCATCGTCATGGCCGCTTTGGTTCCTTCGATCTTGGGTTCCAGCATTTCCAGCGACGAGTACCCTGCTCTGGTCGGAAAATTGACCGCCGAGATTTTCAACTGGTAATCAGCCAGCATCTTTCGCAAATGCCGCACCGCAGTTCGCGACATGTCTTTTGGTTTCAGTTCAGTACGACCGTTAACTTCAATGGCTTCGGCGCCAATTTGCGCTGCGGTTTCAAGTGCCTGGCGAAAGGGCTGTCGGAGGCATTCGAGTCGCAGGCCTTTTTTGAGTTGCAGCATTGGTTTGGTTGACTATTGAGTTATCGGGCGAACCAAAAAAGATATCAGCGCTTCGCGTGAAAATCGATCGGACCTACAATCGGGCAAATGAATGCTCGCAACCTGAATCAAACAGCCGCCCCGTCGCTATCGGAGGGATCCGACACCGAAACCAGGGTTGGCGGCAACTTTGTTCGACTGGCGTTGTACCAGATAACGTTGCGAATCGGTTGGATCTTCAAGACCGAGAGCGTCATTATGCCAGCGTTTCTCGACATCATCGGCGGAAGTGGCTGGCTGCGAGGCTGCCTGCCGATGCTGAATCGATTCGGCCAAAGCATTCCTCCGCTGCTGGTATCACAGCAGATCAGCAACCTGCCGCAAAAGAAATTCGCACTCGCGGCCACCACGTTTTGCATGGGAGCATCATTTCTGGCGCTGTCGCAAATCTGGTATTGGACACAAGGCAAATTTTACGCCATGCCGCTGGTGTTCCTTGTGATCTACGCGTTCTTTTTTATCTCCACAGGCATCACGCAGCTGTTGGTAAATACCTTGATCGGAAAGCTGGTGACGTCGACGGTTCGTGGTCGCCTGGCTGCAGCGGGCAGTATTGTGGGCGGCACGATTGCGGTGCTCTGTGCCTGGTTTCTGCTGCGTAAATGGCTCGGCGCCGAAACGGGCCTGTTCGAGCTGGTGTTTGGCTTCACGGGCTGTGCCTTTGTGATCGCCAGCATCATTTCGTTGACGTTGGTCGAAGGAAAAGACACCGAAGTCAACGCCGTCGAAAAGTCGTTTCCATTACTGAAGTCAGCGCTGGCGACCGTCAAACACGATCGCAACTTTCGTCGCCTGATGATTGTGGCCTCCATGTTTGGCATGTGTGTTGTGCTGACTCCACACTATCAGACGTTGGCACGCGTACGGCTGGAAGTCAGCTTTCGCTCCCTGATCCCGTGGGTCATTGCGCAACACATTGGCGCCTCCTTGATCACGGTGCCGATGGGTTGGTTGGCGGATAAATTTGGCAACCGCATCGTTTTGAAGATTCTGATGGTCTCGCTTTGTGCGACGCCGATCCTTGGCCTCGTGTTCAGTTGGTCAGGCGAGTTCGGTCGCACGATGTATCCACTGGTGTTCTTTTTGTTGGGGCTGACGCCGATTGCCGTGCGGTTTCTGACGAACTACACACTCGAAGTCACCGACCGCGCGAAGCATCCGCTGTATTTAAGTACGCTGGGACTGTTCATTTCGATGCCCGTGATCGCGACCTCGTTAATTTTCGGTGCCTTGATCGACATTGCCGGATTCGAAACGGTGTTCTGCATTGTGCTGGGCTTTCTGTTCGTCGGCCTGACGATGACATTCCGGCTGGAAGAACCGCGGCATCAGTCTTCCGAGCTTAATCACGGAAAAAATGGGGCCAGAAACTAACGTTTCAGATTTCGGGCGTGGAGGTCATAATCTGGCCTCGTGGCTGGGCTCAATCGAGAATCGATAGCAACTTTTCTGAGCGGCAAGGCGCTAGCCGCCGGTTGCCGATGGTTGAGCCCGAGGCACTGCTACCGGCGGCTAGCGCCTTGCCGCTCACAATCACGGAAGAACAGCCCAACATGCGTATCTTTTTTTCAGTCGGCGAACCGAGCGGTGACTTGCACGGATCGAATTTGATTCGCCACTTGCAGGACGCCAATCCGGATTTCGAGTTTGTTGGATTTGGCGGTCCAAAGATGAAAGCCGCTGGTTGCGAGCTGATCTACGATCTGACCCAGATGGCGGTCATGTTCCTGAGCAAAGTCATCGCCAACCTTCGTTTCTTCTTTGGCCTGGTTGATCAGGCGGATGACTATTTTGCAGCCAACAAAGTCGACGCCGTCGTGTTGATCGACTATCCAGGCTTCAACTGGTGGATCGCAAAGAAAGCCAAGGCTCGCGGAATTCCTGTGTACTACTATGGCGTGCCGCAAATGTGGGCCTGGGCTCCGTGGCGCGTTCGCAAGATCCGCAAGTTCGTCGATCACGTGCTGTGCAAGCTGCCGTTTGAACAACAGTGGTTTGCCGATCGAAACTGCAAAGCCACCTATGTTGGCCATCCTTACTTTGATCAGCTTGAAACCCAGGCCTATGACGAAGCGTTCATGAATCAAGCCAACGAGGAGATGGGTTTGCAGGACAACAAGCTAGTGTTGCTGCTGCCCGGTTCGCGCGACCAGGAAATCGAAAACAACCTGCCGATTCTGATCGAAGCAGCGGCTCATGTCGTGGCCGAGCGACCCGAGGCAACTTTTGCGATTGCATGCTACAAGGAAAAGCACCTGGTCGTCGCGCAGGAAATGCTGAATCAACAAACCTCAGGACCGGATATCAAGCTGTACTGTGATCGAACGCCTGAGCTGATGAAGGCCGCAACGGTTTGCATGGCGTGCAGTGGTTCGGTTTCACTGGAGTTGCTTCATCATCGCAAGCCAACGGTCATCGTCTACAAGCTCAAGTGGCCTTACATGTTGGCACAGGGAATCTTGATGCGGACGCAGTTCATAACGCTGACTAACTTGATGGCCACGGACGACATTCGCAAGAAAACCTGGCGACCATCGAATCCGGATGTAGATGATGTGGTGATGCCCGAGTACATGACGACTGGTTCGCCGTCCAGGCGGATGGCAGGGAACATTGTGACGTGGTTGTCGGATCCAGGTGAACTGTCGCACAACATTGAACGTCTGGATAAACTGGCGAAAGAGTATGCCAAGCCTGGTGCGACCAAACGTGCGGCGGAATACCTGTTGAAAAACCTTGGTGTCACCAGGGATCCAGCATTGCAGGACGCGGCTTAGAATAGTGGCTGCGGCGTCTCGCCGCAGTACCGATATAACGAACTGTGGCGAGACGCCCCAGCCACATTTCAATCGCAAACATTCGGCAGTCCGACCATCATTGCTACTGGCTGGCAAAATTCACCCGTGATATGATCTCGATTTGAGGAATCCCAAAAGAGATCTTGAAAGAAATCATGTCAACTCAATTTGCCGTTATGCGATTCGGTTTGGTCGTCGTTTTAGCTTCGCTCGTTTCAGTTCAGTTCGGATGCGACTCGCAAGGAGACGGGACGAAAGTCGCTGGTGGCCGAAAATTCGTGACGGTCGGAACAGCGCCTCCGGGAGGAGCTTTCGCACCGGTTGGCAATGCGATCGCCGGTGTCGTCGATGGCAACAAAGGCGAATTGAACTGGGTTGTAACGCCTCAGGAAACTAAAGGAACACAGCAGAACATTCGACAACTCGAAGCGGGTGAACTGGAATTCGGAATGGCCAACGCGGCGATATCGTACTTCGCAACCAAAGGCGAGGGAGCCTGGGAAAAGCCACATGACATTCGTGTCGTTACGACAATCGCGCCGAACGTTGGCATCTTCGTCACGACAAAATCCGCCGGCATTTCATCCATCAGCGAACTCAA
>CAYUNP010000017.1:7440-28616 GCA_964446085.1 uncultured Pirellulaceae bacterium | reverse complement strand
CTCGACGAAAACGTTGGTGAAAAACTCAAGCAGTATCCGTTCTACTTTCCAATTCCCGTGAAAGCGGATGCCTACACTGATCTGGATAAAGATATCGTTGGTATGAATGTTGGAAACATGCAGTTGCTCACGCATGCCAAAGTCGACGAAGACACCGTCTACAACTTCACCAAGTTGATGTACGAGAACCGCGAACAGATCGTCGAAAAGCATCCTGCGGGAAAAGCCATCAACCCAAAGAACGCGATTCGTGATACAGGAACTCCGTTTCATCCCGGGGCAATCAAGTTCTACAAAGAAGCCGGCATCTGGAAAGAGTAACCCACTGTCTCGAAAAGTATCATAACCCGATGCGTAAGCGAGGGATGACCGGTCCGTCCCTCGCTCACGCTTCGGGTTATGATTCCTTCGTTTTTCTGAGAACAGTTCCAGTCTCAACCAACCTCTGACATGAATCATGAGTGAGCGGGATGAAGTCCGATACGAAGAGCAGCACGAATCCGGTTCGCCATCACGTTTTTAATGTGCTGGCGGTTGCACTTTGCACTTTTGTGCTCGTTGCAGTCAACACGAATCTGCTCGACTTGCAGCCCAACCTGGCCGTCTTTGGAATGCTGGGATTGATCCTTGTCTTTCTCAGCAAGCCGGCATGCAAATGGTGTCCTGAAAACAGGATCCTGAAATCGATCGATTACGTTCTCATCATCGGGACGGTCATTTCGTTCGGCTACGTCTTCGTCCAGAGCGAACGAATGATGCAGGCGTTCTGGATCGACGGAGCCGTACTCGGTGACCGTGCCGGCAACGAAACGAGTTTGGATTACGCGATTGCGCTGGTTGGTCTGTTGCTGGTGCTGGAAGCGACTCGCCGGGCGATCGGCTGGACGCTGCCGATCATTTGCGGTGTCTTCATTCTGTACGCGCTCAATGGACAGAGCATGCCGGACTGGCTGTTTCCTCATCGTGGAGTGTCATGGCAACAGATCGTCCAGGCAACGTTTCTCCAGTTCGGTGGCGTTTTCGGAATCGCTTTGAAAGTCATGTTTTACTACGTGTTTCTGTTTGTGCTTTTTGGAACGTTGCTCGAACAAACAGGAGCCACCTCCTATGTGATCAATTTCGCCCGACGACTGTTTCAGCGAATTCCAGGTGGTCCCGCGCTCGTTTCTGTTATCAGCAGCGCCATGATGGGGTCGCTCTCCGGCAGCGCGGTTGCCAACACGGCAACCACCGGCACCATGACGATTCCGTTGATGAAGAGTTCCGGGTTCAGCCCTGAATCCGCTGCTGGAGTTGAAGCGGCTGCCAGTTCTGGAGGCGCACTGATGCCTCCGATCATGGGAGCCGGCGCGTTCATGATGCTGGAGATGGTCGAGCCCGCGGTGACTTATCCGCAGATCATTAAAGCCGCCATCATTCCCGCGGCGCTCTACTACATCGCGTTGTTGCTAACAGTTTATTTCTATGCTCGACGCATCGATGCCGGTGCTGAAAAAGCGGCCAAGGAACTTGAAACGGGAAAGAAAGGAAGCCTGTTTCAGGGGGTCGTTTTCTTTGGTTCGTTCCTTGTGTTGATCGCCATGCTGGTGCCACCAGTCAACTACACGCCGTTCAAAGCCGTCAGCATTGGCTTGATTGCGGTTCTTGTTTTGAGTTTACTGAGCCGTCACACCTGGATTGGATCGCAGTCCGAAGAGAGCTCCAGCAGTAATGTAATTGTTGAATTTCCCGAACGGTATTTTACTGGTGTTGTCGAAGCGATGGTCAAAGCGACTCGCGGCGGTGTAGCGCTCGTTGTTGCCGCATGTTGCGTCGGAGTCATCCTGGCGATCGTTGGTCTGACCGGAATCGGTGCGACACTGCCGGCAAAAGTTCTGGCGCTCTCGGGTGAGAGTCCTGTGATGGCGTTGGTGTTGTTGATGATATCGACCATCGTCCTGGGCATGGGATTGCCGTCCGCCGTTTGCTATTTGTTGATGGCGATTCTTGTCGGCACCGTTTTGACTCAGCTTGATACGGCCCCGCTGGCAGCGCACCTGTTCATTTTCTACTTTGGCATGATGTCGATGGTCACACCGCCGGTCGCACTTGCTGCTTATGCGGGCGCCGCGATTGCCGAAGCCAACGTGATGAAAAGCGCCTTCGCCGCGTTTCGATTCGCGCTGGTTGGTTTCGCCCTGCCCTTCGCATTCGTGCTCAGCCCTGAACTGATCATGCTCACGCCAGACAACCAGTCAGCGAGCGTCATCACGGTGATCTCAAGCGTTGGCTTTACGCTGATTGCGATCCTTGGACTGGCCGCTGGCATCGCCGGTTTTGCTTTCAAAAAGCTCGGGAGTTTGACCAGAGCGGTTCTGATTTGTATCAGCCTCGTGGTTTTCTTTTGTCGTTTGCAGGGTGTTGAACTATTGATTCAATCGAATGCCGTTGTCGCAATTGCAGCCATTCTGGCGATGAATTTCAAGTCGCGAAAAGACCCAATACAAGCTCGAAGCGCAAGCGAGTGAGTTGCCCTGAAAAGTTGTGGCTGCGGCGTCTCGCCGCAGTTTTTTGTCCAATACTGGGGCGAGGCGCCGCAGCCACAATTTTGACTATAATCCGGGAAGCAATTTCGAGTCGCGAGCGAGTCTTCCATGAAGAAAAACTTTTGCAACCGAACACGGCGTGAGTTCCTCTGGCAAGCCGGAGGAGGATTCACGGGTCTCGCGATGGCAGGGATGTTGGACCAGAAGTTCCTCGCGGCACAAACTCAAAAAGCAGACGGAGTCACCGATTGGGAGAACCCACTGCGTGCGAAACCACCTCACTTTGCACCCAAAGCAAAAGCGGTCATCTTTCTTTACATGTATGGCGGTCCGAGCCACATCGACACACTGGACTACAAGCCAAAGATGTATGGCATGGATAACAAAACGATCGATGTAAAAACATTCGGTCGCGGTGGACACAAGAACAAAGGCCGGATTGTTGAACCTCGCTGGAAATTCAAGCAGTACGGCGAATGTGGCAAATACGTTTCTGATCTGTTTCCAAACCTTGGAAGCCGCGTCGACGATATTGCTTTCGTGCATTCAATGGTTGCTGATTCACCGATACATGGTTCAGCAATGTTACAGATGAACACGGGTAAAATTCAATCCGGAAGTCCCTGCCTCGGGTCGTGGGTCAACTACGGCCTGGGCACCGTCAACGAAGACTTGCCAGGTTTTGTGGTGATGCTCGATCATCATGGCGGACCGATCAGCGGACCCAAGAACTGGCAAAGCGGTTACATGCCAGCCACTTACCAGGGCGTTGTCGTCCGCAGCAAGGGCGCTCCGATTCTGGATCTGAATCGCCCTGCTCACATCAGCGACAAAGTACAACGCAAGATGCTGGACACCCTTCGCGAATACAATGAGAGCCACGCGATTGCCAACCGTGGCAATTCGGAACTGGCGGCGCGAATCGCCAGCTATGAGCTTGCCTATCGAATGCAGTCCACTGCGCCCGAAGCCGTCGACATCAACGATGAAACTGAAGCAACCCACAAACTCTACGGACTCGACGACTCGCGAACGGAGTACTTTGGGAAACAGTGTCTGATGGCCAGACGTCTGGTTGAGCGAGGCGTTCGCTTCATCCAGATCTACTCGGGCGGTGCTCACAACGATCACAACTGGGACGCTCATGGCGACCTGGTCAAAAACCACAGCTTGCACGCGATGGCTACCGACAGGCCGATTGCTGGATTGATGCAGGACCTCAAACAACGTGGCATGCTCAAAGATACTTTGATCGTATGGGGTGGCGAGTTTGGTCGCCAGCCAACGGCTGAATATGGAAAAGGCACCGGCCGCGATCACAACGCCTATGGTTTCACGATGTGGATGGCTGGCGGTGGAATCAAAGGGGGTGTCAGCCTTGGTGAAACCGATGAACTTGGTGCCGCCGCGGTCGAAAAGCCAATGCATGTGAAGCGAATTCACGCCACCATTTTGCAGCAGCTCGGACTGGACCCAAATCGATTGAGCTACTTTTATGGCGGGCTCGACCAGCGGCTTGTCGGCGTCGAGGGTGCCAAACCGATCGACGAACTGATCGCGTAAGTTGCATAAGTTCATCCCGCAGGGATTTGGGATGAGTCTTGTATCTGAACTCGTTCCGGCGGTGTCGCTGACCCTCAACCGCCGGCTAATTGCTGATATCCCTTCGGGACAGTGCAACTTCAAAATTTGTGAGTTGGGTTGGGTTTGACCTTCGGTTTTGTTCATCCACAACCTCATAACGCCGTTCTGCCCAACGTGTCACTTGGTCAAAAAGCAGAACTTTCCCCGAACCTTTTCGGGACATCGCTGCTCCAAGTCTATCAATTTAAGACCGACGGAATAAACTCACGGAATGAATGAAAGACTCAATATCCGGCAGATGGTGCTGGATGTCGTCCTGGACGACAATTATCAACCGCTCAAAATTCGAGCGATCGCAAAAAAACTTGGCCTGCTGGAAGAAGAGCGGGAAGTCAAACGAGCCGTCAAAAAACTCATACGCGACGGCAAACTCAAGTGGGGTGACAAGCACCTCGTCATGAAGCCCAAAAAAGGCAAAAAGCCCGACAAAGTCAAAACGGAATCCGGGCAGAAGTTCAAACGCAAAGACAACGAAATTGTTGGCACCTTCCGCAAGACGTCGGGAGGATTCGGATTTGTTACTCCGGAAGACTCGATCGTCACTGATCGCAGCGAAGACATCTTCGTTCCCAAATCGCGAACAGGCGATGCGGCACACATGGACAAAGTCCTGGTTCGCATTCCCAAAAAATCCAACGATGATCCACGCCGTAAAAAGCGGGGGAAATTCGATGGAAGCACAGCGGGTCGAATCGTTCGTGTCATCGAACGATACACCCACCGCTTTGTCGGCACGTATCAGGAATCTGGTGAGCTTGGAATCGTCATCGTTGATGGTGACACGTTCGAGCTTGCGATCCTGGTCGGTGATGCCGGCGCGAAAAGTTGCAAGCCAGGAGACAAGGTCGTCATTGAGATGGCGAACTTTCCCGCAGCTCATTCGCCTGGCGAAGGCGTCATCGTTGAAGTGCTCGGTGATCGCGGCCAACCCGGTGTCGACACGCGAATGATCGTCGCTGAATACGGATTGCCCGAAGAGTTTCCCGAAGCTGTCCTGGAAGACGCGCGTCGTCAGGCGGAAGCGTTCGACGAATCGATTGGTGACCGAACTGACTTTACCGGCAAGACGGTTGTCACGATCGACCCCAAGACAGCACGTGACTTCGACGATGCCATTTCACTGGAGCAAATCGAAAACGGCCACTGGCAGCTCGGCGTGCACATCGCCGATGTTTCGCACTTCGTGCCGTTTCGCAGTGCTCTCGATGCGGAAGCTTACGATCGTTCGACCAGCGTTTACCTGCCGGACAAAGTGATCCCGATGCTTCCGGAGATAATCTCCAACAACCTCGCCAGTTTGCAGCCGGATCGAGTCCGATACTGCATGACGGCGATCATTGAGTTTACTGACGAAGGCGTCCCTATCGGAACGGAACTCCATCGCGGAGCGATCAAGAGTGCTCACCGTTTCAACTATGAAGAGATTGACGACTATCTCGAAAACGACAAACCCTGGAAAAAGAAACTGACTCCCGAAGTCTTCCAGGTCGTTCGCGACATGCATACTCTGGCGATGAAGTTGCGGAAGCGACGAATGGATCGTGGTGCGATCAATCTGGTCCTGCCGGAAGTTCAAATTGATCTCGATGACGACGGGAAAGTTTGCGGAGCACATACTTCGGAAAACACTGAAAGCCATCAGGTTATCGAAGAGTTCATGTTGGCGGCAAATGAAGCTGTCGCGCAGCGACTTGAAGACGAAAAACTGTTTCTGATTCGACGTATTCACGAATCGCCCACGGAAAAGAAGCTACAGGATTTGACCACCTTTGTGCAGACTCTGGGCATCGATTGCGGCAGTTTGAAAAATCGATTTGAACTCAAGCGAGTCGTCGAAGAATCGGAGTCGATGAAGGAGAGCCATGCGATCCATTTTGCCGTTCTGCGAACGATGCAGAAGGCAGTCTACAGCCCGCAGGAGATCGGACATTACGCACTGGCGAGTCCTGCTTACTGTCATTTCACATCTCCGATTCGTCGCTATCCCGACCTGGTGATTCACCGGATGGTTGGCGACCTCGTTGATGGCAAGCGACCGAAAAGCAATTTTGATTCGCTGGTCGGATTGGGCAAGCACTGTAGCAATCTGGAAAAACGGGCGGCCGACGCCGAACGGGAACTCAAGAAACTGAAGTTGCTCAGTTTCATGAGCGACAAGATCGGTGATTCGCTGACCGGAGTGGTCACAGGCGTTGAGTCGTTTGGCCTGTTCGTTCAGGGAGTTGAGATTCCGGCCGAAGGCATGATTCCAATCGAGAGTTTGCCGGCTGACAATTACTCTTACGAGCGAGCATCGCGAACACTCAGCGGTGCACGAAAAAAGAACCAGTTTCGCCTGGGCGACGAAGTTGAAGTCGAAGTCGCCGTTGTGGACCTGGACAAACGGATGCTGGAGTTCCGCCTGTTGGGAGTCAAGCCAGGCAACAGTCGCCCTGCCCGGAAGAACAAAGGGCGATTGAAGGAATCGACAGGGCGTGCGAAACCATCGCGTGATGAACGAATTGAAGAGAAACGGGCGCCACGTGAGAAAGTTGCTGGCGAGAAAACGAAAGTAAAGCCAAAGCGAAAAAGAAAAGGGAAGCAGGACAAGCTGGACGATTTCGTTTGGGAGGAAGTCCGCGCCAGCGGCAAGACTCGCAAGCAACGCGAAGCGGAGAAGGACAAGAAGTACAAACCTGCCAAAAAAACCAAGTCGAAAAAGAGCAAGAAGGCTCAAGCGAAAAAGAAGAAATCCAAAGCTGCTGCGAAGAAATCAGAGCGAAAGCGAAAAGTCACCAAGGCCAGAAAGAAGCAGAAAAAGAAAGGCAAGAAGCGGAAGAAGTCCTGATCGCTTACGATTGCTTCCCATTGGTTATTGGAGTGTGTCGTCCCGGTTGAACTCAATACCGTTCAACGAGCATGAAAGGTGGCATAGGCTTATTGCGGTTGAACTCCAGCTAAAGCCCACTGCGAACATTCTCTCGTCAATGAACGGTGTATGCCAAACATTCACTTCTCCGCGGCTATTGAAAAAACGCACGCGAGAAGTCGACTCTTCTCGCGTGCGTCACATGATAATTTTGAGCTACAACGTTACGTCACGGTCGCGTTGAAAAACTCTTCGATACCGGTAAACGTTTCAATGATGGTTCCATAGGTAGCAGTACCTGAGCCATCACCGTTAACCGTAACCGTCACATCGAGTTCGATACCTTCGAACGAGTTAAGATCAATTCCCTCACCGCCCGAAATCGTGTCGGTACCCGTGATGCCAACGAAGAAGTCGTCTCCTACGTCTCCGAACAAACTGTCGTTTCCGGAACCGCCATTGAGTTGATCGTCTCCCTCGTTTCCGAACACAGTATCGTTTCCTGCTCCGCCGCGAAGAATGTCATTGCCGAATCCGCCAACCAACAGGTCGTTGCCTGCCAGGCTAGTCAGAATATCGTTGCCACCAAGGCCACGCAGGACCGTGTTGGTTCCCGTGTTGACGGAAAGGACGTCATCAAATTCTGACCCCGTCAGGTTTTCGATTCCGGTAAATGTTTCTTCAACCAGACCGTATTGAGCAGTACCTGTGTTGTCAACGTTGACCGTAGCCACCACGCCGGTACCAATGCCCAGAAAAGAATTCGTGTCAATTCCGTCACCGCCATTGATCACGTCGGTACCGTTGATGCCACTCAGAAAATCATTGCCCGCCTGGCCAAAAAGTATATCGTTGCCATCAAACCCATTGAGGAAGTCATCGCCTGCACCGCCAAAAAGCGTATCGTTGCCCTGGGCACCTCTAAGGATATCATTGCCGGCATTTCCAACCAGCGTATCGGCACCAGTTCCACCAGTTAGCAGATCATCACCGTCGAGACCAAGCAGGGTTGTCGGCCGCGATCCTTCGACTGTCAGGAAGTCATCAAATGCTGATCCCTCGAGTCCCTCAATATTTGAGAACGTTTCACTAACCAATCCATAGGTGGCGGTTCCTGATCCATCGTCCAGAATCACAGCGGTAACACCTGTTCCAATTCCCTGGAATGAGTTGATGTCATCACCTGCTCCGCCATCGACAACATCGGTTCCCGCGAGTCCAACAAAGAAATCATCTCCGGCTCCGCCGAAGAGCTGATCGTTATCATCACCACCGTTGAGAAAATCATTTCCCAATCCACCGAAGGCGATATCGTCTCCGCCGCCACCTCGCAAAATATCGTCGCCATCGTTGCCAATGAGTCGATCATTGCCTGCGCCTCCGGTAAGAATATCATCTCCGGCTCCACCAGTGATGGTCCCGCCATTGGGGTTAAAGAGAGACAGGTTATCACCATTGTTGGACGCCTGAAGTCCCTCGATGTTGATAAAGTTCTCCTGCAGTCCACCATGTTCGGCAGTTCCGCTTCCGTCACCGGTGGCAACCGCAGTCACACTGGTGCTCACATCAAGAAACGAATTCACATCGATACCAGTTCCGCCATCGATTGAATCAAGACCCTCGCCACCGAGGAGCGTATCATTTCCTGCTCCGCCGTTGATTGCATCTGCGCCACCACCACCGCTGATGAAGTCGTTACCCGCACCGCCGAAGAGCGTATCGACGCCGGCATCGAAGCTGTTGGACGCGTCACCAAGAATCGTGTCATTTCCAGAGCCTCCGGTGATTTGATCGTTACCGGATCCACCGACGATCCGCACGGAACGTGTCGAGGCCGATGCATCAACGGAATCGTTTCCTGCGCCGGTGTCAAAGAACAGCCCCAACGTGTCGTTAAAAACCAGATTGTTGTCGATTGAGATATCGAGGAAATCGTTCTGATCACCCAACTCGACCGAGACGACGTCCAGCCGTCCAAATCCGGACCCAAAATCGCCTGTTGGATCGATGGTGAGCGTGTCGTTGCTGGTTGCAAAGCTACTCAAACGAATCGCCGGATTGCTGCTCGCAGCGGCCGGGATAGAAATCGATTCGCCGTTAGCAACTCGAAACTGAATCGACCCCGCTGATGTCGTTTCCACTGAAACTGTGTCAACCACTCCAGGATCGGCTGTGAACTGAAGCTGATCACCGAAGCCCAAAGTACTTAGCGAGACCGACGCCAGAAGATTACGATCTTCCAGTTTTGAAAACGTAGTGGAGTTGTTGTAGCTACGCCGTCGTTTCCGTTGTCCAGATGAAAAAATCGTTGCGCGTAACCGTTGAATGAAGTTTTTCATGTTGTATTTCTATTTTGCGGGGAGGGCAAAGCGACGCGAAAAACGCGAAACTTCGAGTTCAAATAAACCAAATGCGAGGCAGGGTTCTAACCCGACACTATCGGATAACTCTAAGCGTTATCGACATGCGGCCAGCAAAATTTGTAGCTTTTTTGAGCTGTCACACAGTTGATTGAAACTCAACGGCGAAACGCCTCACAGTTGCGAGACACTTCTCGTGGTGTTGCATCATCAGTAGGTGACTTGAACGAATATGACGATCATTTCGACAGGGTGGTAGCATGCTTGCATAGCACTTACTCGAATTCGCAAGCCAACACCGACTCGTCAAGTTGTTGGTAGCACCGGCTATAGCTGGAAGACAGCAGGAGCGATTCCGCCCAAAGGTACTACGAACACATTGATCCGCGACGTCACCATTCCTAGCTGGTCGTCACCTTCAAGCCTTCTGGCGAAAGCGACATCCTGACGAAACGAGCCAGGGAATTGGGCGGTTCGTTTTCGAGTTCCCTGCGCAACATTTGAGCTTGCTCAATGTCTTTGGCGATCATGTAAAGAAAACCGCCGCCACCAGCACCGGCCAACTTGAAGCTGGAAAGAAAAGGGCTGATACGGTCAATCAATTCCTGGATCACCGGTGGATTCGTTCCAACATCCAGTTGTTTATTCAGGGACCAACTTCTGGCGACAGTCCGTGAGAAACCTTCAACGTCGGATCTTTGCACAGCGTCGAAACAGTCAATGCTGTTCTCACCAATTTGACCAATAATCGACAACCGCTGCGGCTCATTGAGAAACATGCCGCGAACGATCTCACCAAGCACATCGTGGGCTACACGAGTGATACCCGTGTAGTACAACAGCGAGCGAGAACTGAGTTCCGGATCGGTGAAAAATTCAGCCGGCAACCAACGCACCGAAGCCAACTGACTTATCCCCAGCCTCGTCTGAATCAGCTTGGCACCTCGCAAAAGTCCTCCATACTGATCCTGCCAGCCACCACCGCTTCCCAACATCTGCTCAACGGCACTGACACGTTCGGCCAGCGATCGAACATCCCAACCAAGGTTACCAATCGCGTTAAGCGCTCCCAAAACTGTGCCAGCCAAAATACTGCTGGTGCCCAAACCGGATCCTTTTGGAATTGCAGACAACATCGTCAACTCGACACCGCCGCCGAAAGCATCGAGTTGCTTTTCCAACGTCGGCCAGGTTGCACCGTTAAAGTCCGGATGGAATCCGCACAGCGCCAGCGCGGCTTTGGCCACCGTAAACCCACTTCCGACTCCGCGATAGCCGCCGACATCTTCATAACCTGAAAGCACTTCGCGCAACCCCAGATCAATCGAACGCAAAGTAATGACGCGTTCCTGCGTACGACGTGCGAACGCCTGAATCGGAGGCTGTCCGTTGAGATCAATGGCAATATTCAGGACGCTTCCACCATGTTCAAGACAATAAGGCGGCGTGTCGGACCAGCCTCCCGCCAGGTCAACACGAGCGGGTGCACGACCCCACACGATTTGGTCGTCCGCCAGCGTGAATTCCGGAATCACTTTCTCGTTTCGAAAGGGAGTCACAATCGCCTTTTCAAGCAAACGAAAACTTTTATCCTCTTCGACTTGCCAGTTTTCTGCGCCACGGTTCTTGAGAACTTCACTGCGGAACATCCGATTGTGCACGGCCAGCATCAAGTCTTCGTTCTCGTCGCATTCATCGGGAACAGGTGCTTCAGATTTTGCAAAAGTCGCGGCAGTGTTTCGCAAGTCCAACTTGTAGAAGATACTTTTCATCGCGTGGGCCGCCATGATCGGCATGACGGCGGTACGATTTTCCATTCGCTGGGAATAAACCCGCGTCAGGTTGATCGAGTGAGCGATGTCACGAGCCGACATGCGTTTCCCCGTCAGCCAGGTTTCCCGATGACGTGCAGCGTCATTTTCAGATTGCGCACCACCTTCTGTGCAAAGCCATTGAACAAAGTCACCCGTTAAATCTGCCTCTTCAATGACTGCAAACAATGGAGCCTGTTGAAGATCAACATCACTTTCGATTCCGGCGTCTTTCAGGCTGATATTCCGCTGCTCCAGCCAGGACATCGCACTCTGCCCCATCCATTGTGTTGCCGGATCACTGATCGGTCCGCGAAACGCCGGCTGAAATCCGTAGTTCCGGACTGCGAAAGAGGACTCTCCAATGGGAGCAAAGTCCAGACAAACGCCTTCGGGCAAATCGAGACTCCAGTCATTGGTGGGAACGCCGGTCAGCATATGACGACGGCTCAATTTCCATGTTTTGGGAATCGAGCTGTTCTCTACCCACAATAGTTCGTTTTCCTGGCGGCGAACTGGTGCCCCAAAAACAGAATCCTGAATAAACTGACGTGGCTGAGCCAACGAAGAAACCGCCCCCAATGCGGTTTGATCATTCACGATCGTTTGCAAATCATACATCGACTCAATGACATCGCCCGTTTTCCCGAAGTGGTAAAACTGGCCGCCGTTGACAGGAGCCACCGCCACGCTGAGCTGTGAAACGTCATCGTCTGGCTGTTCAGCGTCGGCTCCCAGATGCAGCGCCCATTGCCCATAAAGATCGTAGCTGTCCGGATTTTCATTTTGAAAACTCGATCGCGATTGATCCCAACCGCACTTCTTCATCAAACACTCGACGGCACGCTGACTGAGCAACCACACTCCGACATCGACCATAAACGCGCGCTCGCGGGAACGTTCCCGAATTTCATCAGGGTTGGGCTTTTGAAGAAAGGTTCGCAATGTTTGCGGGTCAGTCCGATCGACGAACATGACGCCATAATTTTGAGCAATCTCGGGCGTGGTCCACATCCCCAGCAACACAACATCAGCTTCGGGTAACTTGACATGTGCCTGATTCATTCGCAGCAGAACATCACCGCTGGCAATCATGACCCGTGGTTTTTCTCCAGCCGCTTCCATCGTCGCATCGAGGAAAGTGCGGTTAAGTTCCAGCAACGTTTGACCCAGCCGCTGCCCTCGCGACCAACGCAGCGCCGGGACAGGGATGAACAGCTTGCTCGCCGCGGCATAGGCTGGCAGACGACGGCTCTCCCCACCACCGTGAATCACGATTCGCTGTCGTTCGCAAAGCCAGTCGCCAAATGTTCCCGATTCCCCAGTCTGCTTCCGGAAGTCCAACCAGGCTTGATGCAACACGTAGGCGGTACCGGCGCCGGAGCCAAGCTGCGAGTCGACTGGATCGTGGGTGTAGAACGATTCAGCTGCGATCGCGGGTTCGCATTGGTCAACCTGCTCGCACATTCGAGGAGGCAATGAAAGAAGTAGTTGCGGAGACGTCATGGCTTCAATGATCGTTTTGCGACAGCCTTGCGGCACGAAATTCGAATCTTCCATTCTAAGCACAGAATTGCATTTGCGGGTGCAAGGAAGGCTCGTTTCAAAAATCTCCAGGCGAAGTGTCCCTGCGTTTTCCGGTAGCAACGGGAATGCATACCGGGCAGGCCACTATGCCGCTACGTCGCTACGTCGCGGCATCAAAACGGAAACTGATCGTCAATCTCGGCACTGGAAAGCTCAACCAGAAATTTTCCAATCCGCTCAACCAGCACTTCCATCATACGCTCTCCTTTTTCAGCGCTCGCGGCGTGCGGATTCCCCGACCCTGTATTGGAAGTGAGCAAGTGCCAGGGGCGCGAAATCGAAACCCAGCCTTTGTTGAGCGCTTCGAAGCGCATCGGCGCTGTCGCTCCGTCGTCCGCGGATATTGAACCGTCATCGTTGGTGGCAACGTACTGGGGAAAGTAAGCGAGGCCAAAAGAAGTCTCCATTTCACCGGCATGATCTTCTCGCTGGGAAAAAATATCGGAGTAGACGTCCTGGAACGCCTGATACCAATTGCACAAAAACAAATGAGCTTCTGTCTTGCCGGACATTTCTCGCAAAAACGGCTTGAATCCGTTTCCGCCGTGACTGTTGAGCAACACGACTTTGCGAATGCCCGACAAAAGCAGCGACTCCACAATGTCTTCAATGATGCGATTGAGCGTCGAAGGGTTCACGTTAATCGCCAACGGAAATTCACGCATGTTCGTTTCGGTGCCATAGGGAATCGTTGGCAACAGGACCACTTTGGCTCCCTGATTCCAGGCGGCTTCGCAGATTTTTTCTCCGACGATCGTCCCTTCGAACAAATCTGTCCCATAAGGCAAATGCAGGTTGTGCGGCTCGGTTGCCCCGAATGGCAAAACTGCCACTTCGTAGTTATGTTGTTTGACGGTTGCGTAGTTAGTCTGCGACAGGTTCCACGGATTCATTAATCAGGCCATCGTTGGAATTGGAAGACGTCTGATTCTATCGTGTTTTTTGTATTCCTGTGACCAACTGGGTAGAATTACGACGAGGTCCTTTATGCTGAACAAGCGAACAGGCATTCTTGCAATTCTTTGCTGCGGTTGGTTTTTCGCCATCTGCCAGGCTCAGACTTCGCAGAAACCTTCCTGGCTGACCGAAGAAGAAAAACAGTTTCTGGTCGACCACCCTACCCTGAAACTGGCGCCCACTCCCCATTTCCCACCTTTTGAATACTGGGATCCCGGCAACGACCCGCAGTCCAACGAAGATGACGTTTTCAGCGGCGTCGTCTCCAGCTATCTGAATCACTTCGAACAAAAGCTCGGCATCACATTCGAACTGGTTCGTACAGAGACCTGGGCGGATAACCTGGCGATGTTGAAGAATCGCGAAATCGATGCCGTTGGTTTGCTGGTCCCATGGAGTGACCGCGACTACGCTTCGGTTAGTAAGCCCTACATCACCTATCCCGCCGTCATCGTCGTCAAGAAAGATGTGAAGCAGGATCTCTCACTAAAAGATCTGGTTCGCAAAAAAGTTGCCGTGCCCAATGACTACACAGGCGAACAGTTTTTACGTCAGAACCATCCCGAGATCATCGTCGTCGAGGCCAGAGATCCGAGTCACGGAATTCAGATGGTATCCAACGGCGAAGTCTACGCTTTCTTTGGCGGTGCCGCCGCTGTCGGTTACGTTGCCGAACGAACCGGCATCTCCAATCTGCGAATTGCGGGCGAGTCCGACTTTCAGTACACCAACGGCTTTGGTGTTCGCAGCGACTACGAAATTTTCGCTGGCATCATCACCAAAACGCTGAATCAAATTCCTGATGGTCAGAAAAGCGCCTTGCATGCACAGTGGATCAGCGAGGGCTTTCTGCAAAAGAAGTTCTACGAGAACACCCGGTTCTGGTGGCTGCTTGGATCGTTTTCCGGCCTGCTGCTGATCTGTTCCATCGGGATGGGAATCTGGAATCGTAAACAGGCAGCCTTCATCGACCAACTTGAACTTGCAAAGAAACGTACCGAGCAGGCTCGAAGCGAAGCCGAAGCAGCCAACGAAGCCAAAAGCGCTTTCGTTGCCATGATTAGCCACGAAATCCGCACGCCGATGAATGGCGTGCTGGGAATGTGTGAACTGCTGCGCGGCACCCATCTGGATTCGAAACAGACTGACTATCTCGAGTGCGCCAGTGGCAGTGCCGAGAATCTGGTTGAGCTGATCAACGACATTCTCGACTTCTCAAAAATGGAAGCTGGCAAACTGGAGCTCGATCTGCAACCCTTTTCGCTGCAGCAACTCGTTCGGGAAGTTACCACGCTGATGCAGACTCAGTCGGACCACAAAGGTCTACAACTGACGGTGCAACAGGATGACTCACTCGCAGAAGCCTATCTTGGCGATGGACTGCGAATCCGCCAGATCCTGCTAAACCTTCTCAGCAACGCAATCAAGTTTACGTCCAAAGGTGAAGTGGCCGTTCGCATCAGGAACAAGGACGAAAACCCCAACGATGCCCCACATCTGATTGAGTTTGAAGTTGAAGATTCCGGAATTGGAATCGCAGCGGATAAAATTGAACGAGTCTTCGAACCCTTTGAACAGGAAGAAATCAGCACGACCCGTCGTTACGGCGGGACAGGATTGGGACTTTCAATTTGCCGCACGCTCGCCGAGATGATGGGCGGCGCAGCTTCGGCGTCTTCCGAACTGGGACGCGGGAGTACATTTCGATTCTCTGCAAAACTGCAACCGACGGACCAGTTGCCTGCTGGCTCAACATCGATCGCGGCAACGGGTCGTGCGGAAGTTGAACCGCTGCAAATCCTGCTAGCCGAAGACAATCCCGTCAATCAAAAAGTCGTAACGGGTCTTTTGGAATTGCGAGGACATCGTATCGACATCGTAACCACAGGCACCGACGCCATTTCTTCAATCGAAAACAATGACTATGACGCCGTGCTAATGGATATCGAAATGCCTGGCATGGATGGATTGACTGCCATCAGGGAACTCAGGCGGCGCGAAAAAGTTTCGGGCAAACACCAATGGGTCGTTGCGATCACCGGACACGCCATGTCGGGCGACCGCGAACGTTTTATGGCTGCCGGCATGGATGGGCATCTGGTGAAACCGTTCAAACCCAATGAACTGTACGCAACAGTTGAAAGGTCCGCAGTACCCCAGGGCAACCAACAGTCGACCACCAAACGTTCGGCATCAGATCGACCGCCGATCGATCGCGCAGTGGCCCTTGCAGCAACCGGCGGGAACGAAGAACTGGCAAAGGTTCTCTACGAGACGTGCCTGGAAGAGAGCCCCAAAATTGTTGAACAGGCGAAACTTGCGATCGCAGATTCCGACTTCCCGACCGCACGGCGCTGCGGTCACTCACTGCGATCAGGCTTCGGTGCCGTCGGCGCCATGGAAGCAGCGAAAGCCTGTGAGTCGCTTGAGTTTCTTGAATCCGATAATCCGGAAGACTACAACCGCGCCATCGAAAAGATCGAAAAAGCTTTCAGCAAAATCGGCTGAATCGTCTCTACCTTTGCTTTTCAACTTTCACATCACTACGCAAGCGTTTGAAGTTCGTGATTCCGGTCTGGGAAATACTGTCGGTCGTCAAGTACAAAACTTTCAACGTTGGTATCCTGGCGATCTTCAATAGCCCGGCATCTGTAATTGCCGTGTTCGAAATGTGTAAAGCCTGCAGGTCCGGAATTTTTTGCAACTCGTCCAACAAACTATCGTCAACCGAAGAATTGCTCAGATCGAGCTCGCGCAGTGACGCCAATTGACCAAGTCGCTTCAGCGAACCGGGTTCCAGAATGCAGGCATTCAAATAGAGCTCACCGATCAGATCAAGCCGTGACATCTTGAGCGCCCGGATCTTGGTGAACTTGCTGCCCGTGAGATCCAGCCAACGAAGATTCGCACAGGTTCCCAACACATCAAATGCGCCGTCACCGAGGTTTGCATCGGGAACAGAAAGCGCAGCGACCGTCCGTGTGTTTTCGATTCTTTTTTCCACATCCCGATTGCTGACGCGCAGGAACTCCAGATAGTCCGCATCCAGCTGATCGTAAGTTCGCCCAATCAACGTTGCAAACGCTTTAGGAGAGACCTTTTGTTTGTGAATCGTCTTCATGAACTTGACCAGCACTGGTTGCATGTTGTAGCTACGACTGTCCATTAACATGTGTGCGATTCCGTTGGATTCCGCATATAACATCTGGATGTCAGGACGAGCCTGAAAATCCTGCATGCTCATGCCAGCCAATTCGCTGGTTGGAACGTGATACCCTTCTCGCAATCTTCGAATGCGGGAATACTGTAGTCGCCCTGCATCAAACCCGCCCAGGGTAGCGATCTGACCTTCGATCACCAATGACTCAAAGTGCATCGCAATCCCCTCGTCGAGCCAGAGGAAATGTTTTTCAAACGGGTTCGATCGCGTTGCAATGGATTGTCGAAACAACTGGTGTGTCAACTCATGCCGCCACGTCGCATCATCCCGCTGGCCTTTGGCGTCAGTTGCCGGAAAGAAAGAAACATTGCCGTTGTAGAATCCTGCCGTGTTCTCAACTCCGCGCTGCAGAGGCGAAACCATTTTTACATAGTCGGCGTGATCCCGAAAAAAGACGACGCGAAACCGGCGACGTGGAATCTTCAGGCCTCCCTTGCCATTGAGCCACTTTTTGATGATCGGTGCTTTGGCCCAGTACTCAAAATAAACCTGACGCCAAACGTAGTGCCAGCTCTCAAGGTTTCGCGCCAGTTCAGCCGTTTCTTCGTCAGAGGCATTGGAATCAATTTGAAAGTGCGTCGTGTTGACCGTTTTGAATCCTTTGGCCGGCCAGGCAACGATATCGTGGCCTCGACTGCTGACGCGTGGAGGTTTGACCCGTTCAGCATGAAGTCGCCAGGTACCGTCTTTTAGCTTCTTGTGGCCAAGGATACGACGCACTTCTTCGTGATCCCGATCGACATAGATGACTTCGTGCAGCAACTGAAACGCAATCGCGAACGCATTCGCATCGGCAGCTTCTTTGGCCAATTCAAACAGTCTCGCGCCATGAGCAACCTTGATCTCGTTGAGCTTACTGAGCCACTGGGCTCCAATGCCCTTTTGCCTGGCAACGGGCATCGTCTTTTCAGTCGGCAGGAAAATGTACTGGCGATCGAGCCCATAGTCACGATAGACCTTGAAGGTCTCCGTTACCTGTTCCTTACTGGTTCCATTTTTGCGACACCAGTTGGCCAGTTCCTGGATGTCGGCGCCGAACTGACGATTGAGCACGATTCTCCGTGCACGCCAATTGACAGCCGTTTCTTTTTTCGTCTCTTCTTCCTGAGGATTCCATGATCGTGCCGCAGTCAGTGTTTCACCGTGAAAATATTCATTCAGGGCAAGTCGTTTGGCTTGCCAATCGAAACCCGAAGCCCCTGTCGTGTCGGTTTGCCGGGAGAACACCGGCGTCGCGAGCGACAGCACCAACAGCGTGAAAGCCAAAGCGCGGAACCGAACATTTCTGAATAAAGCGAAAGCTGTGCACATGCAATTCTCACTCAATAGGGAATCTGAAACGGGAAGTGGAGGCTCCTGTCGACACAGGTCAATCTGCCCGGCAGGAGCCTCAACCTCCCGAACACATCGCGCGAAACCAACTACAACAACGTATCCAGTTCGTCGACCAAAGTAGCGAAATGCTTGAGCGCCGTATCAACAGGCTCCGGCTTTTCCAAATCGACTCCCGCATCCCGCAGAAGATCCAACGGATACTTTGAACATCCGCCCTTCAGAAATCCAAGATAATCGCCAAGTTCCTGCTCGCCACCGTTTAGCACTCGCTGACTGAGTGCAATTGCCGCGGAAAGTCCCGTAGCGTACTGATAAACATAAAACGCACGATAAAAATGTGGAATCCGGAAACACTCAAGATGCAACTCTTCATCGATCACAAAGTCCGGACCGAAGTAGTCTTTCAACAATCCGCCGTAAACTTCCTTGAACGCATCGACCGTCAACGGTTCGCCCGCTTCGCACATTTCGTGCGTCTTCTTTTCGAATTCAGCAAACATCGTTTGGCGAATGATCGTTGCCCGAATTGAGTCAATCTCGTTGTTGATCAGGAACGCGCGGAACCGCTCGTCGCTGGCGTTTTTGAGCATGTGCTGCGTCAACAGTTGCTCGTTAAACGTGCTGGCGACTTCGGCGACGAAGATCGTGTAGTTGTAGTATTCAAACGGCTGATTGTTTTTCGAGTACCAGGAATGCATCGAGTGACCGGCTTCGTGGGTCAACGTGAAAACATCGTTGAGAACTTTCGGTTTGTAGTTCATCAAAATGTACGGATCGCCATCAAAGCTACCCGCACTGAAAGCGCCTGACTGCTTGCCCTGGTTTGGATAACGATCACACCAGCGACCCGTCAAACCGCTGCGAAGCGTTGCCACATACTCATCGCCCAACGGAGCCAATGAATCGCAAACCGCTTCCACAGCCTGGTCCCACGAATGTTCGACTTCGATATCACTCAGGATCGGCACATAGGTATCGTAGTGGTGAATCTCGTCGAGCCCCATTTTGCGTTTCCGCAAATCGTAGAACTTGTAGAGTGCCGGCAAGTTATTACGTACCGATGCGATCAACGAGTCGTAAACCGTTTGCGGTACGTTGTCGCTGTACAGTTCGCTGTGCAGTGCACTGTCATAACCGCGCGCTCTCGCGTAGTAACAATCCTTCTGGATCGAACCTTGCAACATCGCGGCCAGAGAATTTTCGTGTGCCGAAAACTGTTCGTAGTATTGATGGAACGCTTTCTTGCGGACTTCGCGATCGGGAGAAATCAGAAACTGCGAAAACGTGCTGTTGCTGAGCTCCGTTTCCTGACCGTCTTCATCTTTCAGCGTTCCGAACTTGAGGTCGGCATCGTTGAGCTGACGGAAGATTCGTCCAGCCGCTCCCGCCATCTCGCCCTGCATCGCAAGGAGTTGTTCTTCTTTTTCGCCAAGGGTGTACTTTTTATAGCGAGTCAGTCGTTCGAGGCTGAGCTTGTACAACGACAGGCAATCTTCGGCCAAAAACGAATCCAGCTTACTGTCTTCGATCGACAGAATTTCCGGCCGCATGAAACTGGCAGCTTCCCCAGCGCGGACGGCGATATTCTGAAATCGCATCATCATGCCCTGGTAGTCGCTGTTGGCCTGATCTTCGGATGTCTTCAACATCGCGTAGTAAGCGATCCGTTCGCCAATTCGACTGACATTGGAATCAAAATCAAGACAGTCAGCCAAAGTTTGAGCACTGTCGCCGAGCTTGCCATGATATTGCTCGTAGCCGGCGGATTGTTTTTCGAATTCTTCAAGCGCCTTTTCCCAGGCATCATCGTTGGGAAAAAGAGATCCAAGGTCCCAGGTATCGTTGACATCTACTTCGGAACGTTCCGGAAGGCGGACTACTGTATTCATGTTGGCGACGTGAAAGCAAAGGGTCAGTTGTAAAACCGACATGATACGTGATTTACGCGATCAATGTTATTGCAGTTGCACCAGCGATTTGAAGTTCTCAGGCACGTAGAAACTGCCTTGCGTGGTCTGTTGAGGCGAATTTTCCCGCAGGGTTTCGGCCAGATCGTGAGCCACCGTCATCCCATCGAGCAGACTGCGAAACGCATCGGCAATCGCCACGATTTGCGACGGCGTTTGATGAACAAACTCCAGCCGAAAATTCATGATCCCGGCCGTCTGCCACATGTCGATCGCCTGCGGATCGGTTTGGGCTTCGGCGCCGAAAACCGTGTTGCGACAACCAACATCCGCCATCACAGGATGCTCGCGGCCTTGCGAATCCTTGACCGCAATGCGATGTGATTCACAGGGGTGACCGCAGTTGGTGTTGTCCGTTCCATCGGACAGAAAACGACAGAACACACAGTGCTCGGTATGAAAGACGGGCAAGTGACTGAAGGCGATGACTTCGAAGCCCGCCGGATCAATCGATTCAGCCAGCTCGGCGATTTGCTGAGCGTTGAGATCATACGTTGGCGTGATTCGAGACAGCCCCATTTGGAGATAGGTTTCCACGGCAAGCCGATTGGCGGCGTTGAGGCTGAAGTCACCGATTAGCAGTTTGCGATCGATGTCCGTTTTCAACAGGTCCTGCAGCAACCCTCCGCTTCGAACCAGAATCTCACATTCCAACGACGTCAGAAAGCGAATAATGTTTTGCTCGCTGGGCTTGAGGATCCTCGGGCTGGCGACGCGAGCCACAATGTTTGCCGCGGTGACTTTTTCTACTGACGGACGCAAGCCGTACAGTTCAAGGTAGTCCAGCGTGATCGAGTCGGGACGCGATTGAATTGCAGCGTCGAGTTGTTCAGCCGTGCGAACCAGCAGGTGAAGCTGCGGGCTCAACGATTGAGATAGCGTCGCTGAAGCCTGGGAGGGCGAGGCTCCTGCCGAGCCAACA
>CAYUNP010000017.1:6130-7340 GCA_964446085.1 uncultured Pirellulaceae bacterium | reverse complement strand
CTGCAGACGCATCGCCCGAACGAACCTGGCTCGGCAGGAGCCTCGCCCTCCCGACGGATGGTTTATGCGTTGCCAGTTGCTCAAGCAAATCCTCGACCAGCTTTCGTCGAGCATCGTTGAGCATACTTGTGGGGACAAACACGGCTTCCGCTTCGCTACGCTGGATCTTGCCCAGATGAAACGCAGTTCCACCAAGCCGACCGAGCTTATCGTTTAACGTCTCATCATCGAGCGCCCGTTTCGACGCCGCCTCAAGCGGACCCTCTCCCGAAAAGCTGGCCGTCAAACCGGATTCATGTTTCGCAACAATCCTGAGCGGCTGTCCGACACTGGCCGTCACCACAAAATCGATCGGCCGAGTAAAAACAGGCTTGGCAGCTTTCGTGATTTGCTTGACCGACTTCACAACTGACGGTTGATACGTCCGCCACACAAGATCGCCAACCCGAATGCGATCAAACTTGATTTTCCCGTGTTCGAAATCGACGCGCACCACTTTTTCGTTAACCGACTTCACGGTGTAGATGTTTCCGCCTTCTTCAGGCTCGTCCGGACTTCGCCAATCGGCTGCATCAAATACAACGCCATCGCCGGGTTTGATCTCGTGTTCAAATTCAACATCCACACTGCGAAAATCAACAGCAACCACCTTGCCGACGTTCACGCCTCTGTGCCGCGGAGCCCGGCCGATGACGACATCCTGATGATTGACGCCAGACATAAAGTGAGCACCAAGTCCACGAGAGTAAATCTGTTCGAGGCCAAGTTTCTCTTCTTCGGTGTCGACGTTAGGCAAACCGAGCATCGCCAAATCGATCGCCTCGCGATAGGCTTGCGTGGTCATCGCGACATACTCTTCATCCTTGTAACGTCCTTCAATTTTCAGGCACGCAATTCCGATATCCACCAGGTCCGGAATCTGCTCGATGGCGTAAAGGTCACCTGGCGAAAGCAAATATCGATAGGGCCCAAGGTCACGTTGCTCTCCATCGACGATCAGATCGTACGACAACCGACAGGCCTGAGCACACTTGCCGCGATTGGCACTGCGACCTCCCCAGGCTTCGCTGCTGAAGCACTGCCCAGAGTACGAAACGCAAAGTGCTCCATGGACAAAACATTCCAGCTCGACATCGGTTTGCGAAGCGATCTTTCGCATATCGGCAAGACTCAGTTCGCGTCCCAGCACAACACGCGTGCACCCGAGAGC
>CAYUNP010000017.1:0-6030 GCA_964446085.1 uncultured Pirellulaceae bacterium | reverse complement strand
AAACGGAAGTCGTACACGAGTATTCGTGAATTAGTCCAACGTTCCTGCACCAGCATGGACTCACTCAGAAATTGGACACGTTTGATTGTGAGCGGCAAGGCGATATCCGCGGCGCTATCTGCCGGTTCGTCAGCCCTTCCAATGTTTTCAACCACGAGAGTCACTGGCAACCACGAACCGCAGGCAGTCCATACTGAAAATCATAAACGGGTCATTTGCATCGTTGACCATTCAACCATCGTACCAGTTTCAACGAACCGTCGGCTAGCGCCTTGACGCTCACAAGATCAGGTTGAAGCACTGGTCCGGATCATCCCATCAACGAAATTGCACAGTACTCCGAGATTGTGCGACACGGCATTGCCAGAGTTGTGGATAAAAATAAGCCGCCAACAGGATTATGTTGGCGGCTTCAGCTTTGCTGGCTCGGGAGAGAGGAGCCGAGGTGAGTCATCCTGGTTTTCAATCGTCAAAGATTCGATTCCAGATGAGTTTGCTTTCGATCTTTACATGCAAACCCTCAAGCTAGTGCATAAGTTCCTGCATCCGTAGAAACAGTGCCCGCAACAGATTGCTTGCAACCGGAGCAGTTCTGACTCGATGCAAAAAAGCCGCTCCATTAGCGGAGCGGCTTGCTGTTTACAAAGTCAGACTAAGCCAACAGATCAAAGCGATCCGCGTCCATCACTTTTGTCCAGGCGGCGACAAAGTCATGCACGAACTTTTCCGAATTGTCGTCCTGAGCGTAAACTTCTGCATACGCCCGCAAGACCGAGTTCGAACCGAACACCAAATCGGCACTGGTCGCAGTCCATTTGACCTCGCCACCCTCACGAGCGCGAATCTCAAACGTGTTGTCTGAACCCGTCGGATGCCAACTGTTACCCATGTCCGTCAGGTTGACAAAAAAGTCATTGGTTAATTGACCTTCGCGGTCAGTGAATACGCCGTGACGGGAACCACCGTAGTTGGTACCAAGAACTCGCATACCTCCGATCAGCACGGTCAACTCCGCTGCAGTCAGCCCCAACAACTGTGCTCGATCAAGCATCAACTCTTCGGGGCCGATCGCGTACTGCTCTTTTTGAAAGTTGCGAAACCCGTCAGCCAATGGTTCCAGAACCGAGAAACTATCCGCATCAGTCATCTCGTCCGTAGCGTCTCCACGACCAGCAGTGAATGGAACAGCAACATCGTGACCGGCAGCTTTGATTGATTGCTCCAGGCCAACGTTACCAGCAAGCACAATCACATCCGCCACAGAAGCTCCAGCATCAGCAGCAATTTGCTCAAGAACACCAAGCACCTTGCCCAGCCGCTCTGGCTCGTTGCCGACCCAATCTTTCTGGGGCGCCAAGCGAATGCGACTGCCGTTGGCACCGCCACGCTTGTCCGAACCGCGGAAGGTACGTGCACTGTCCCATGCCGTCGCGATCATGTCGGCTGCGGACAATCCACTGTCAGCAATTTTTGACTTAACTGCATCTACATCGTACGACGTTGAGCCCGCCGGAACTGGATCTTGCCAGATCAAATCTTCCGCAGGCACTTCAGGGCCGAGGTAGTTGACTCGGGGACCCATGTCGCGGTGTGTCAGCTTGAACCATGCCCTGGCAAAGGTATCAGCAAAGTAGTCCGGATCAGCCATGAACTTTTGGCAAATTTCGTTGTAGATCGGATCGACTTTCATCGCCATGTCAGCATCAGTCATCATCGGGTCCCGCCGAACAGACGGATCAGAAGCATCAACTGGTTTGGCATCGTCAGGCATATCCACCGGCTTCCACTGATTGGCACCCGCAGCGGACTTGGTCAACTCCCACTCGTAGTTAAACAGATAGTCGAAGTACCCCATGTCCCACTTGGTTGGATGCTTCGTCCACGCACCCTCGATGCCCGACGTGAAAGCATTGGTGGCTTTGCCCGCATGGCCCGGATTGGCCCAACCGAAACCTTGCTCCTCAACATTCGCGGCTTCCGGTTCGACACCGATGTTGGCATGATCGCCGCCACCGTGTGCTTTGCCGACGGTGTGTCCGCCGCAAGTCAGAGCTGCCGTTTCTTCATCGTTCATCGCCATGCGAGCAAACGTTTCTCTCACGTGATGGGCGGTGCGAGCTGGATCCGGTTCGCCGTTGACGCCTTCGGGGTTAACGTAGATCAATCCCATGTGAACCGCGGCCAGTGGGTTGTGCATCGTCGAAGCATCTTCAAGATTGTCGTATCGGATGCCGCTGTCCGCCAACCACTCGTCTTCGACGCCCCAGTTGATATCCGACTCGGGAGCCCAGATGTCTTCCCGGCCGAAACCAAAACCGAATGTCTTCAGGCCCATTGATTCATAGGCCACGTTGCCAGCCAGAATAATCAGGTCAGCCCATGAAAGACCGTTGCCATATTTCTTTTTGGCGGGCCAGAGCAACCGTCGAGCCTTATCGAGACTGGCGTTGTCGGGCCACGAATTGAGCGGTGCAAAACGAATGTTTCCTGCTCCTGCACCACCACGTCCATCGCCCATGCGGTAGGAACCTGCAGAGTGCCAGGCGAGACGAATCATCAGGCCACCATAGTGACCCCAGTCAGCCGGCCACCATTGCTGGCTTTCGGTCAGCAGTGCTTCCACATCAGCTTTGACTGCGGCATGGTCGAGAGCTTTCGCGGCTTCACGATGGTTGTAGTCAGCGTCCATCGGGTTAGTTCGGGCGCCATGCTGGTGCAAAATATCCAGTTTCAGCGACTTGGGCCACCACTTGGTTACTGGCTTGTCTACGGTCGTGTTGCCGCCGTGAGCGAAGGGGCAACCTCCTCCAGCTTTCATGTCCATTTCATCATCTCCAATGTTAAGGTTTGATATTTTTTGAAGGGCGCTTCGCCCCGGTAAGAGCCGGTCCTACCGGCCAATTGTCCAATTTCATCCGGTGGGAACCGGCCCAATATCCAAATTCAGGTGAGTTGGTAAAGCGGTCTTCGAGGCGTTCCGCGTGCCGTAGAACCGCAAAGGTCCTCACGCGACAACCCTTCGGTGGCATACCGCCAAACATTTCAATGTCTGCAACGCTGAAGAGAATACAACGGGCTGAAGCCAACTGCCACTGGTCGGATCCAAACTTCTTGTTCAAGGTCCAGCCAATGATCGAAAGCCGGAGTCCAAAATTTAGACGTATTACATTTTCCAGTCTTACGACCAGGAAGAGTCGACGTGTCTTCGCCAGGAAATACAGACGAAATACGACATATTCAAACTTGTTCTGATTCAGATAAGCGACGGACGTGGAGCAAGCGCAAAAAGTGGGTGTGTTGTTGGAAATCTCACCTCTAACCAACAGCAGCTTACAATTAAGCAAGCCCGAACAATCGACGCCGGGTCACCGAGCCTCGACCGGCGATAACGAATTTTATAGACTCTGGTGCATGAACACCAACTCAACTGTGAACCTTGAAGAGCTTGTTCCTGGCTACCCTGTTCTCAGGATCAAGCATCCAACCTGTTCGGCTCAAGTAGCATTACACGGCGCGCATGTCATGTCCTGGTGTCCCACTGGCCAGGAAGAAGTCCTCTACCTTAGTCCCGACGCCGTGTACCGCGAAGGCAAGGCAATCCGTGGCGGAATTCCTGTCTGCTGGCCCTGGTTCAATGCTCACCCGAGCAACGCGGATCTACCATCACATGGTCTTGTACGAAACCAGTTTTGGGAACTCGAGTCAACCGATTCGGACGAACACGGTGTTGTGGCCAAGCTTCGCCGCACCAGCGAGACCTGGACCGTACAGGCAACCATTCGTCTGGGCGGCTCCCTGGAAGTCTCATTGGAAGCCACCAACCTTGGCGATCAGGAGATGATGATTTCCGGCGCATTGCACAGTTACTTTCGCGTTGGAGACGTCCGGAAAATCAGCATCACAGGACTGGAAGACACCAACTACCTGGACACCGTTGGCGAGCACACAGTTCGTCATCAGGCCGGAGCAATTCGTATCGATCGCGAGGTGGACCGTTACTACGAAAGCAGCACTTCCGTTCGATTGGAGGATCCGGTGAAAAAGCGGAGCATCCTGGTCGAGAAAGAAGGAAGCCCCTCAACAGTCGTCTGGAATCCGTGGACAGAAAAGGCAGCCGCTCTGGGAGATCTTCCCAACGAAGACTACTTCGCCTTTGCCTGTATCGAAGCCGCGATCATCAACGACCGCGCCGTCACGCTCGGCAAAGATGACACTCACCGTTTCGCGACAAGAATTTCCGTCGAGTGAAGGGCGAATACTTTGGCGTCGATAGTGATTTCAAACGTTACCCAGCTAATCGCTTACGGTTCGGAGAACCGAGCGACATTGTCGCTCAGCTTTCCAAGCTGATAGCGCTCGCCAGGAAAGCACTGAAGTACCACGCAGATTCGAATCGAGCGTTAGACTTACAACCAAAGCTGGAAATCCTGTGGCGCGTCTTGTCGACTGTTGAAGTCATTGAACCAACCCGGATCGGATGTGCGGAAATCGCCGAAGGTGTAGACACTGGTATTTTCAAATTGGCCCTGACCTACATCGAAAGCAGAGTACGCGGTTTGGAATCCCCATTGAAAGTGATTGAAATCGCCACCGAATGCGTTGCCCGGAACTTCACCTTCGCTGGCGGCAAAAATAGAAACCCAATAGGTCTTTCCAGCTTCCAGAGTGATATCAATATCAGCAGAGAACTCGTAGAGGTCTCCGCCATCAAGTGGCAAATCTATCCCGCTGTCGGTTCGATTGACGTCGTTGCCGACATTAAAGGTTGCAATTGGATCACCATCAGGAGCATAGGGTTCGCCGTTGAAGAAAATTCCCTCGTAGAACTCAATCGTGAAATCGTCCTGTTGAAACGGTTCACCACTGGCTTCAAACACATCGCCACTGTATCTTCCCGACCAGGAAATTCTCGAGATCGTCTCTGTTGTGTCCAACTGGAAATCGTTCGCGTTTCGGAGATTGTCTGATACAGAATTGAAGAACGCAGGACTGGCTGCTTCGACACCGCTCACACCTCCAGTGCCGTTATCGAACACCAGGCGATCCTCGACATCCACTGTGACGTCAACTGCGACCTCTGCACTCGTTGGAATTGCCAGCACCTGATCGACGCCGCCTTGTCCACCGACCCGAATGGCGCTTGCAACCGAAGCCTCAGTCAAGTCTCCGTGGATCGTGTCGTCACCATTACCAAGAAAGATTCCCAGCTGATTTCCGCTGACAACAGGATTATCCAACCGCACCGTGTCATCGCCATTGAGAGGCAACACAAGATTGACATCTCCTGCATAGTGATTGCCATCCAGATGAATCGAATCAGCGTGATTTCCTGTGGTCACAATTGAATTTCCAGCAAATGTCGAATCGATGATCGATACTGTATCCTGGCCATCAAGGGTAATCGCGCGCAATGCACCTTCAAAGCGACTGCCGTTCGCAGAAATCGTGTCACGACCTTCATAGGTCTGGAACGTCGCGTTGTCGGTGAACGTGCTATCGAGCAATTCGATGTTGTCGTTGCCGGTTCCTCCGTAGACGATTGAGAAGTCCTCAAATTGGGCATCGGTTATCGACAGTTCATCGTGCCCCGGGCCGAGATGGGCTCGCAAGCCACCTTCAAAAGTAACGCCGGAATCAGTAACCGTTGCACCGGCGACTACATAGCTGTCCTCGTTGTTGATTGTCGTTCCATCAAGTCCGTTGATTTTGAGTTGATCATCTTCGACAACCAATTCAAACTGGTTGTCCGCCACATCACCGCGAATGAAGAGATGAACGTTCTCAAAAACCGTAACGTTACCGGCGAGCAGACAGCGTTCTTCCAGAGCCCTGTAACCAGGTTGTGATCTGCTACGACCAAGAGAGTGAACTGACATGGAACTTCCTCGAAAAAGTTAAATGTTTGAGTTTGTTACTGGTATCCCACAAGTAGTGACGCTGTGATAACAACAGTTAAAATACATGAATCAATGATGTCTTGCACGAAATTTTCACCGTTTCCCAACTCGCCTGTTTCTGCACCGCGAATGG
>CAYUNP010000016.1:0-49706 GCA_964446085.1 uncultured Pirellulaceae bacterium | reverse complement strand
CTATCCCACCTTCATTGAACGGTATTGCCGTCAAACGAATCAATGGCGAGCGTGCAAGGCATTCCATGTTCACGGCGGAGCAATAAGCCTTATACCAGCTTCTTGCGAATCGTTACATCATCTTTGCTGATCTCGACTTCGTAGCCGGCATCAATCAGCTTCGTACGATAGTCGTCCGACGCCGCGTAATCCTTGTCCTGCCGAGCTGTCACCATGGATTGTCGCCATTGTTCGGCCTGACCATCGTCATCGCCTGATTCGACAGCAGACCCTGCAGCATCATCCATACCCTCGTTCAATGGCGCCAACTGCAAAACACTGTTCATTGCCTTCCAAACCGCCAGTGACTCCTGGGGATCCGGATGATCACCGCGAATCCATGGATGCATCACACCAAGCGCTTCAGCAATGTTCAGATCGTCAGCCAATGCGTTGGCGAAAGCGCCCAACACTGGATGAGTCAGATCCACTTCTGTCGTTTCGCCACCCGTTTTCGATTCCAATTCAGCACGGAACTTCATCAGCCGCTGAATCGTGCTCGCAGAATCCACCAGTCCTTTCGAGGTGAAATTCATGTTCGTTCGATAGTGCGACTTGATCAATTCAAAACGCAAAACAGCGGGATGAACGGGCTTGCCCATTGGCTTTTTGTCCTTGTCTTTGACTTTTCCCTCAAAGACATCACGGGCAGTATAGAAATTGCCAAGTGATTTGGACATCTTTTCGCCTTCGACGAACAGAAACCTGGCGTGGATCCAGAAACTGGCAAACGAGTCCTTGCCACTGCATCCGCAACTCTGTGCAATTTCGCATTCGTGATGCGGGAAGATCAAGTCTTCGCCACCCGTATGAATATCGATTTGCTCACTGCCGAGAATCTTCGATGCCATCACGCTGCACTCAATGTGCCATCCCGGATAGCCAGTGCCCCATGGCGAATCCCATTTCATGAGGTGCGCTTCATCGGCTTTCCAGAGCAGGAAATCGGCAGGATGCTTTTTCGATGCAAGTTGGTCTGCGGAAATTCGACCGCTGGAATTGCCTTGAATTGCTTCCATCGAATTACCACTGAGCTTGCCATACTCGGGAAAGCTCTCAGTGCTAAAGTAAACGGCGTCGCCGGCAACGTAAGCATGGCCGCGCTCGAGCAGCTTCTGGATCATTTCGATCATGCCATCGATGTGTTGCGTTGCTCGCGGAACTTTTTCCGGATACTCAAACGCAATCTTGTAGCCCAACTTTCGGCTGTCATCCATGAACGCGTTGGTGTAGTAGTCCGCGATCTGCCACGGGTCATTCGGGTCGTCAATTTCGCCTTCGGCGACACGACCAGACTTCTTGTTTTCTTTAACCCGGTCTCCGGCCTTCTTCATTTTGTCTTCTTCACCTTCGACCATGTGACCAACATCGGTGATGTTCATCACGTGATCGACGGTGTAACCGCCAAGTTCGAGCGAGCGACGCAACAAGTCACCAAACAGGAAGGAACGAAAATTTCCAATGTGGGCGAAGTCGTAGACAGTTGGGCCACAGGAGTACATGCGAACATGATTGGGCTCAAGTGACTTGAATTCTTCAGTTGCGTTGGTCAGCGAGTTGTAAAAATGGAATTTCATATTTCTGATCGTCGAAAGCAAATTTTGATTATCGAAAGCAAAATACCGGATCGCGGGAGTTGGCTACGTTTTACGGTATCAGCTACTTGGAATTTTCTCGATAGGGATCGGCGGGGTACAGCGACCTTTCTACCAGTGTCCAGCAAAAAACTGTCCAATTTCCCTTTTGAGAATGAACTTCCTAACCCGGAAAATCACTCGAATCCAAAAAGTAATTCAACCATTTTCAAATCTTTTGGCGCCCTTAAATCAAACTGGCGGTTAATCTTGGATGAGTTGTTTTTAACGGTCCTCCCAATTTTGTTTTTAGCGTCCTTCCAAGAATTCTCACAAACCGCTCGTTGCTCCATCAGATTTACTACATGAACATTCGCACAATATTTTCAATCGCGTTACTCACCTTGGCGACCTGTGGCACTTCCGTTGTCGCACAAACTTACACGCTTGGTTTCGACGAAGCCAATTACACTGTCGGTGCTGGTGATGTCGTGACCGCTCAAGTTATCCTGACCGAACAGATCATGGGGACGGAAACCGCACGTCTTGCCGCCGGAGGCGATAATGGCCTGTTTGCATTCGCTGCGGACGTGGATTTCTCGTCTTTCACAGGTGGCAGTGGCTCTACGTTCGACACATTCGCACTGGAAGATACATTTGCCGAAGGTTTCGCCGGCTCAGGTGAAGACGTCACCGTTGGTCCAAGCAACGTGTCTTTTGAGGGAACTGAAAGTTTCACCAACAACCCTGACGGTGAAGTAGGCGTGGGCGGCGTAGCAATCGATGATTCAACTTATGTGGTTGTACTCGGCACGTTTACATTCAACGCCGGCGCGGTCGGATCCGTCACAACGCTTCAACTGGGAGATCATGTCAGTCCCGCCGCAAACCAGTTCCTTTTCGGTCAAGGTGCCACACCAGACATTAACTTCTCCAGCTCAATAATTACGGTTGCAGTTCCCGAGCCTGGCAGTGCTGCAGTTCTGGCACTACTTGGCTGTGCGGGATTCATGACGCGTCGCCGCAAGTAGAGAGAACATTGATTGAACATCAAAGCACGACTGTTATCGGTCGTGCTTTTTTTTGTGCGCCGATGAAATCCAGTCACCGGGATAATATCGGCACCACTTTAGCTACGCGGCATCATCGCCTTGTCGGAAATGTCTTTGCGACACCAGGCTCCATCCCAACGAATGCATTTGACGGCCTTGTAAGCCTGAAGTTTTGCACCGGCCACCGAATCGCCCATGGCCGTGACGCCTAGCACTCGTCCGCCAGTGGTGACGACGTTTCCTTTTTCGTCCATCTTCGTTCCTGCGTGAAAGACTTTCACGTCAGGGATTTTGGCGGCTTCCTCCAAACCACGAATGACCTTTCCGGTCTCGTATTTATCGGGATATCCGCCAGAGGCCATTACAACGCAAACACTGGGGCGATCGTCCCACTCCAGAGGCCCAATCGACGAAAGCCGCCGCTCGCAAGTCGCTTCAATGATGTCGACCAAATCGGTCTTGAGCCGAAACAGTAGTGGCTGGCATTCCGGATCGCCAAAACGAACGTTGTACTCCAGCACTTTGGCCCCTTGTGGTGTCATCATCAATCCCGCATAGAGGATTCCAAGAAACGGAGTTCGCTGCCGCTTCATCGCGTGTACCGTCGGAACGAGCACGTTGGATTCGACCCAACGTAAAGTTTCTTCATCGATGGACGGGGTAGGGCAGTAGGCACCCATGCCGCCGGTGTTGGGCCCCTGGTCGCCATCGTGTGCGCGTTTGTGATCTTCGGCAGGCGGCAACGTAAGAATCGTTTTGCCATCGGTGATCGCAAGGATACTCGCTTCGAACCCTTCGAGTCGATCCTCGATGATCAGTCGATCGCCGGCCGATCCAAACTGCTTTTGCCTTGCGATCACATCAATCGCCATGAGTGCTTCGTCGCGTGTCGAGCAAACGATGGCTCCCTTTCCTGCAGCAAGTCCATCGGCTTTGACGACAAGCGGCACGTCGTCAGGCGTTTCGAAATAGCGTTCGTTAATGAAACGTTCAGCACCTTCGGCGTCACGGAATTCGTGAAAGTCAGCTGTGGGCACATCAGCATTTCGCATGACTTTCTTGCAAAATGTTTTGCTGCCTTCGAGAGCAGCAGCTTCTTTGGACGGACCAAAAACGTGCAGCCCTTCTTTCTTGAACGCATCTGCCAGACCATCACACAACGGAACTTCTGGCCCCGCAACGGTGAAAGCGATACTGTTTTGTTTGGCAAACTGGACCAAGGCCGGAATATCGGTTGCAGAAATATCAACATTCTCGGCATCCTGCATCGTGCCGGCGTTACCAGGAGCCACAAAAACACGGTCGACTCGAGGACTTTGGGCGATTTTCCATGCGAGGGCGTGTTCACGCCCACCGTTACCGACAATCAATATGTTCATTTGCAAAGGTCCGACCCTGTGGGTCCGGGGTTTAATTTAGGGCATCAAATCGGCGCAGATTCTAAGGGCAGGCCGGTTGAAAGTCACGGCCATAAACGGTGGCGTGTGCTATAGTATTGGTGCTCTTTAATTCACATGAGAACGACAATGAAAACGAAACTGACATTGGTCCTGTTGACGACAACTCTCCTGGCCTTCCCCGCCATGGGGTGCCACGAACCACAGAATCTCGCGATGAATGTATCAAGTTCGAGTTCACCAGCCGCGAAATCGTCTTCATCGCCGAAAGTGCAAGCTCCGTCGGTCCAGGACACTGCTGCTGTTTCCAAATCCGCAACAGAGACCGAAGGCAGCTGGGGACACCTCACCGGCACCGTCACTGTCGATGGCATTATTGCGGCTCAACCTCTTGAAGATGTTGAAGGCAACAAGGACAAGGCCGTTTGCCTGGTCGATGGAAAGGTTCCTGTCGATGACAACCTCGTTGTCAATTCAGACAACAAGGGACTGCGTGACGTCTACGTCTACATGTACCTGAAAAAGAAAAAGACAGATCTGGTTCACTCGTCCTATGCAGAAAAGAAAAAAGAGCCGGTTGTTCTCGACAATGTCAAATGCCGCTTTGTGCCACACGCAGCCTTTGTTCGCACGGGTCAGAAACTGATTCTGAAAAACTCGGACCCCGTTGGGCACAACTGCCACATCACGACTTTCAACAATGAGGTCAATCCAAACATTCCGGCGAACAATCAATCGACAGTCACATTCGATACCGATGACAGCCGCCCAGGAAAGGTCGTCTGCGATCTGCACAAGTGGATGGACAGTGTGATTTTCATTCGTGACAACCCTTACGTTGCGATCACCGACGCCGACGGAAAATTTACCATTGAGAACCTCCCTGAAGGCGAATGGGATTTCCAGTTCTGGCACAAAAAGGCCGGCTATCTGAAGAAGTTGACAATCGAAAACTACAAGGTCAGCAAGAAAGGCGTGGCGACCGCAAAGATCAGCGATGGAGAAACGACAGACCTCGGCACGATGAAACTGCCGACGAAGTCGTTCAAGTAGATCCGTAGCCGCGGTGACTTCCACCGTTTCTGCAGTCCCTTCACGGTGGAGAGCGCCGTGCCACATTGCAACCGCGACATTTTGGAACTCGACGAATCACCAATTTCGCCAGACAATTGTGATAAAGGTCCGTCCGTCCCTATCGTGAATCCATTGATCAAGCTTCCAACAACTTTCGCGTTACTGATTCTCGCGGCAACGCTTTGTGGTTGCGAGAAATCTCCGGCACCATCGTTCCGACTCAACGAAGTCGAAATCCTCAAGCAGGAGAAGGTTTCACTTACCGCGGGTGAACATTTCGCCGCTTCTTACGATGAAGAAATTGCCAATATCCTCACCTCCCTGTTTGGCACGCCGGATGAACCAAAGTTCCCCTACCTCGAAGGGGACGAAGATGAAGCTCATGAATTCATCAATTTCGACAATCTGAAATGGGCCGCGGGACGGGTGCACAGCGACATTGATGGCCGACCGATCAGCGGTCTCTATCGCGAGCACTGTGCCCATTGCCATGGAATCACTGGCGACGGTGCCGGCCCAACTGCTTCTTTTTTGAACCCCTATCCACGTGACTTTCGGCTGTCGAAGTTCAAATTCAAATCGACGCCTCTGCGCAGGTCGCCAACCGATCACGACATGGAGCTCATTCTGCGAAACGGCATTCCCGGAACCGCAATGCCTTCCTTTCGCACGTTGCCCGACGAAGAGATCAAGGCACTGACGGACTATGTCAAATACCTGACGATGCGAGGGCAATTCGAGCGACTGTTGATTGCTGAACTGAGTTCTCTCGAAGGCGAACCTTTGCTGGACATGAGCTTTGTTCCCGATGGCGATCTGGTTGCCGCCCTGATCAAAATTGAAGCTGATGAAGAAGAGGACGAAGAAGAACCAGGCGAAGCCGAAGAGGCTTTCGAAGAACAACTGGACTACTTCCTCAACGACCTGTTTCTTGAATCCGTCCTGCCGCGATGGAGCGAAACCGAAAGCGGTGTGACAAAAGTCCCCGAAGTTCCTGCGGCGATCGCGACCAGCCATGCCGGGCATTCTGCGCTGGTCGAAAAAGGTCGCGAAATTTTCTTTGCCAAAGGAAACTGTGCCCAATGCCATGGCGAAACAGCGATGGGCGACGGCCAGATCGCAAGCTACGACGACTGGACAAACGAATGGATAAAGTCGCCTGGTGTCGATCCAACAGACAAAAAAACCTATCGGGACTTTACTGCTGCAGGGGCTCTGAAGCCACGCGTGATTCGACCACGGAATCTGCGGCTACCTGTTTATCGTGGAGGCGGACGGCCGCAGGATCTCTATCGGCGAATCTTCAACGGAATTGAAGGCACCCCCATGCCTGACGGCAAGACGCTCAGCGAAGACGAAATCTGGGCACTGGTTGCCTATGTAAAATGGCTACCCTACGAAGAAACTGGCAAAGCCGCACCGAAGACGGTCAACAACCAGGCACTTGTAAGGTAGCAACGCGTAGCGCAAGACATGAATCGTTTCTGGAGCATCCTCTTTTTCTCGGTCCCCATTCTGGCTGTCGTTACGTTTCTGCTGGCTCAGTTTGCGATCTGGCCGTTCGAGCAGGTTTGGTTTGGCGATTCGTATTCCGACGCCGGCAAAACGATTGACTCGATCTTCAATGGCATCCACATTCTCTCAGCAGCCATTTTGCTGGGTACCGTTTTGACGATCGGCTGGATCCTCTGGAAGTTCGATCATCGTCGATTTGAGAGCGGCTCCAAAGCTTCCTACTTTTCCCACAACACAAAACTTGAGCTGATCTGGACCGCCGTGCCAGCTGCGATTCTGGTCACACTGGCCTTCGTGCAGATGAATTCCTGGTCGGAGAACAAGATGACCCGGCCCATGATCGAAGTTGACGGCACGCTGGTCGAAGCTCCTCCAACGGTTCTGGTGAAGGCCAAACAGTTTGGCTGGGAGTTCCACTATCCAGGTGCCGACGGAACCATTGAAACTGAAGACGACCTGTATATTGAAAACCTGATGGTCGTGCCCGAGCAAACTGATATCGTGTTGCAACTGGAAAGCCGCGATGTGATTCACAGTTTTTTCGTTTCCGACTTGCGGTTAAAACAGGACGTCGTACCGGGCATGGTTCAGTTCGCGTGGTTCAATGCCAATCGGACAGGTGACCTTGAGATCCTGTGCACCGAACTCTGCGGCTGGGGGCATTACAAGATGAATGCCAAACTGCGAATTGTTCCACAAGACGAATACGATCAGTGGCTCGCTGAGTTACAACGCGAGTACTACCCCACCCAATAAGCATGGCTCAGACAACTGCCGACAAAATGCTCACCGCCGATCCGCCACGCCGCAATGCGCTGGTCCGGTTCTGGACGACTTATATTTTCGCGACGGATCACAAAGTCATCGGTTTACAGTTTCTGTTTTCGTCACTGATCTGGTTCGCCGTCGGTGGCTTCTTCGCACTGGCCGTTCGCTGGCAACTGGCGTGGCCATGGAGTGACATGCCGATCGTCGGCCCAGCGCTCTTTGGCGAAACTGGTGGGCAGATGCCGCCCGAGTTTTACAACATGCTGTTCACCATGCATGCCACGATCATGATCTTCTTTGTGGTCATTCCAATCCTGTCGGGAGCGTTCGGAAACTATTTGATTCCGTTGATGATCGGGGCCGAAGACATGGCCTTTCCCCGACTCAACATGTGTAGTTACTGGTTCATGTGGCCGTCCTTTGGGTGCATGATCCTGAGCTTCTTCATGCCAGGCTACGGGCCGGCGGCCGGTTGGACTTCGTATCCTCCATTGAGCGTGCTGGCCAGTTCCGCGCCCAGCAGTGGCGCTGCCCAACAACTATGGGTGCTGGGACTGTTGTTTGCAGGCATCTCGTCGATGATGGGATCGATCAACTACATGACCACGATTCTGCAGATGCGGGCGCCAGGCATGAAAATGTTTCGCATGCCGATGACGGTCTGGGGACTTTTCATCACCGCAATCATGCAGGCGTTTGCTTTGCCAGTTCTGACGGCAGCACTGTTGATGCAGCTTTCGGATCAAACTTTTCAAACCGGGTTCTTCATTCCCGAACAGGCGGCCGCAAACAATTCGACTGCAGCCAGCGGCGGGGGACAAGTGCTCCTCTGGCAGCATCTGTTCTGGTTCTATTCACATCCCGCTGTGTACATCATGATCCTGCCTGCGATGGGTATGGTCTCGGATATGTTGGCCTGCTTTTCCCGCAAGCCACTTTTCGGCTATCGACCGATGGTCTACTCGATTACCTCAATCGCCGGACTGGGCTTCATCGTATGGGGACACCACATGTTTATCTCCGGCATGAATCGAATCCTTGCGGTATCGTTCATGGTCTCGACGATGCTGATCGCACTGCCCAGCGGCATCAAAGTCTTCAACTGGATTGGAACAATGTGGGGTGGGCGACTTCATCTCACGACGCCAATGTTATTCAGCATTGGATTCGTTTCCATGTTTGTCATCGGAGGACTATCGGGCATCGTGATGTCGGCTCCTCCGGTCGATATCGTGATACACGACACGTACTACATCGTGGCTCATTTGCACTATGTTCTTTTCGGCAGCAGCATCCTGGGCGTGTTTGGGGCGATCTATTTCTGGTTCCCGAAGATGTTCGGCCGCACGATGAATGAGGGTTTGGGCAAGCTGCACTTTCTGCTGACGTTCATTTTCCTGAACTGCACCTTCTTCCCGATGCACTTTCTGGGAAGGATGCCACGGCGATATGCGGCTCCGTATGTGAACGAGAGCCTGGAAGGGCTGCACGACATCAACGTTTTCATTACCTATTCGGCGATGCTGATGGGTGCTGCTCAGCTGATCTTCGCTGTCAACTTTTTTGGCAGCCTGTTTTTCGGCAGGAAAGCCGGTCTCAATCCGTGGCGAGCCAATACGCTGGAATGGACCGCCCCCAGCCCGCCGCCACACGGAAACTTCGAAACTCAGCCACTGGTCTATCGTGGGCCATACGAGTTCAGCCATCCCGATCGCGAGGAAGATTTCTGGCCGCAGGATGAGCCGGGCAAGTGAGCCGCGAAAGAGGGCTGCAAAGCGAAATCCATACGCTTCGAGAACTGTTATTGACCTTTTTGGGCTGGCTACTTTGAAGAATCGAACTTTGGGAGCATAATGTGCGTACCGAAAGTTTGGCCTATCCACTCACGCATTTTCCCGCTCATTTCCCAATTTGGCGGGGCCACCTCCATGATCGAAAACTTCCCACTGATTTTGGCTCAGGATATCCGCGTCACCTATTGGCTGACTCCTGTCTGGATCCTGTCGGCGGGAATCGCGATTGGATTTTTGCTGGTCCTTTTGACTTACCTCAAGATTGCGTTTTTGCAACGAATTCCAGTTTTGAACTCGGTCTCGTCGGATCGCAAGTCGTTTATCATTGGCGGCATTATATTGACTCTGGCGTACGTGGGAATTTTCGGCGCGTTCCACTATTGGATGAATCATTTCACTTTCTCACTCAAGAGAGACCTGCAGCCGATTCTTTACATGTTGCCGATATGCGCCGTCTTCGGGTTTGGTGCCTGGACGCTTATTTCGAAAAAGTTTGCGGGCGAGTTTTCGACGCAATTTAACGAAGGGTTGCTTCGTTGGTTGAATCGAATTTGCATCGTGTTCACAATCTTTTTTATCGTCGGTTTCCCGTTGGCAAAATTCAACGGTTTCGGAGTCCTGGAACCCGTTGAAGAACCAGTTGAAATCATGCAGTCCCTGGCACGATTGCCTTTCGCGGGTTTGACTCAAAAGACCTACGAGATTGAGCCAAGTGCCAGGAATCATTCAGGGGATTCTGTCGATGTCGATTTCAACGGGCGTGAACTCAAGAGTTTCAGAATCACTTCGACGGAACCCGTTGAGATTGCAGCTGAACCTCTCCGCAGTGACCTTGCCTACATTGTGCGGGTCGATCCGTCGGAGCAGTACAGGTCTTTCATTCCACGATCTGACGGAAAAGGAATGTTCAAGCACGAGCGCTATACGGAACTGTTTGTTAACAATCTTGGAAATGAAACAGCGAAGATCAATCTCGTGTATGGCGTGGGGCCATTTTATCGTGAGGTAGCCGTTATTCCGGTTATCGCCTTCCTGGTTTTGTTGGCGTACGTATTGCCGCTTATGCTCGCCAGTGCACTGCCGAAGATCTCTGCAATTGCATTGTCAACTTTCAAGACAGAAGTCTCCCAACCACTGTTTCTGCTGGTGATAATGGTAGGAGCCGCCTTCATCGTGACGGCAATCTACATCCCGTACAATACTTTTGGCGAAGACATCAAAATGTATAAAGACTCGGGGCTGAACCTGCTTCGAGTGATGGCCATCTTCACAGCCGTTTGGGCGGCCAGTAAGTCGGTCGCCGAAGAAATCGAAGGACGCACAGCGCTTACCGTGCTCTCCAAACCAGTTAGCCGACGACAGTTCATTCTTGGCAAATTCTCTGGCATTTCGATGTCAGTTGCGTTGATGTTCCTACTGCTTGGACTGTGGTTCATGATTTGGGTCGCCTACAAGCCGGTTTACGATGGGCAGGAGACCGCCAACAAGCTCACCGACTGGGCTCAGCCTTTTACCGAGTCCTTCAACATCGCCCCTGGCCTGTTTCTATGCTTCCTGGAGATCGTGATCTTTGTGGCGATCAGCGTGGCAATTTCAACACGGATGGGAATTCTGGCGAACTTCCTGATCTGTGCTTCGATTTATGTGCTGGGTCACCTTACGCCAATGATCGTTCAATCGTCAATCGCAGAGTTCGAACCGGTTGTTGTATTTGGTCAACTGATCGCAACGGTGCTTCCGGTACTGGACCACTTTGACATTCAGGCGGCGATCAGTCGCAACACGACCGTACCGATCGCCTACATGGCAGAGATGCTGCTTTATACAGCGCTCTACTCCGCCGTTGCGATGCTACTGTCCCTGGTGTTCTTTGAAGATCGTGACCTCGCGTAGTTGAATTCGATGTCCTTGATTGAGACCGCATAGCCTCCGGATTTTGTCTGATTGATAAATCATGTCGAATCGCGCAGGCTTCACGTCTTGCCTGGTCGGTCACATAAAAAAGCGGTCGCATAAAATGCGACCGCCGTCTTGAGCACAAGTTGAGAACTCAATTATTGTTGCCGTCGACGGACAGCCATTCCGAGGCAACCAAGCAAAGCAAGCATGGAAACAACGGTCGGCTCAGGCACAGCGCTCAGACTGCTGATTGTTCCACCGGTAACGGAAAAGCTCCCGGTCCCGGTATTGAATGCGTCAGCAATAGCGCCTTCTCTGCCGGCATAGGTTTGCAAACCCGTCACCAGATAAAACACGTCACCCGGGTTGGCATCGAAACTGATGGTTCCTGACTCATCAAACGCCCCTGCATCTCCCGAAGTGAACGAAAAAGAATCTTCAACTGAACCGGCAGACTCGAAGAAGTCGGAGAAACTGGTTGAGAAAAAATCTGCTCCAGTCACGATAGCTCCGTTGTAACGTACAAACGCAGCGTTATCCGGATCGTTTTCAGTAAGAACCGCATCAAACTCCCAGTTGTAGTTAACTGTTCCTGGACCTGGGCCATCATACCGATAGGTTGCCATCAGGCCGACGAAGTTGAAAATGCCTTGATCGGCGAAACCGGCTACTCTGCCTCTTAGAACCGGCGTCAGGAAATCATCACCGGCAGAGGCTGCACCCTCGCTTCCAAACGATGTCGCGTAAGAGATGGGAGAGGCCTGGCCTTCCCCACCGAGAGAAAACGTGTTGGTGGCTGGACCCGTCGTCACGTCGGCACTAAAAGATGTCGTTTGGGCACTCATCGAAGATGCCTCAAAGCCAGTGAAGACGGTATCTGCGAGGACGTTCGTGCCTAGCGAGCCGAAAATTGCAAATGCACATACGAAGTGCATTCTGGTGAATAGTGTCTTGATCATAGAAATCCCATATGTTGAAACAGAGAGGCAAGCTTCTATTTCCAAGACCCGGTTCAATCAGAAATCGGTCACTCCAACAAGTTATTTCTGGAAAGGCCGGACACTATGGCCCGGCAGCTGTCGGGCAACACAACAATTCTGCGCAAACGGGAAATCGGCTTGGACTCTCTGCATGCTCAACTGGCCATGCCGGAATCTGTTTCTGGCGAACCGAGCCGCGCCTATGATTGATCTTAGGTTCGCTGGCTCTGCATGCACGCAAGGCGGTTCATGGTGCCCAAGGAACGAGCGTTAAAATTTTCGGGCAACTTGAATTCACTTTAGCCGCCACATCACCTGGCATTCCGCAAGAGCTCGTGTGCCCGACGCAGTAACAACGAAATCTGAACCGCGCGTGGCAGAAGGTCCAGCTTCTCCTTGTTTTGAAGAAGTTCATTCGATCGCTCGAACGTTCTGATCAAGTAAGCGTCTTTGAACAAATAGGTTGAAATCTCCGCTGGATCGTCAACAGTGCTCGCTAACAGAACAGCCAACTCGGGCAAGTCACCATTGTTCGCTTGAACGGCCAACGCCCGAAAATGTCTCTCACGCCCACCGTCAATCGGGATCGCACTGGGTGGCTCCAGTTGATCGATCAACACTCGAGCCCGTTCTTCGAATCCGTCAGTCCAGAGACCAATGATCAAAAAGGTGTGCACCGGCCACAAAGAAGATGATTTGTTTTCCGGCATCTCTTTCAGCATTGAATCGACTTCAATAACCGTTCGCGACTCCGGAACGCGCGAGCGAACATTGAAGTAAAAACAGAACCTCAAAAGGAGGTGAGCCTTATCGTCATCGTCGCATCGCTCAAACCAATCCCTCAGCATTTGTTGATTCTCCGTTTCAGCAATAGCAACCGCAACCTGATATGGCAAAACATGCCTCAAGCCTGATTCTTTTCCTTTTTCGTACAACTGTTCCGCGGTAGACCAGTTCTCCAATTCAACGAATTTTCCGATCAGGGCACTAAGCCGCACTGAAGCTTTTCGTGGTGAGGATTTAGCAAGATCTTTTATAGCGGCAAATATTTCAGATGCATCCAGTTGCATCACTGAATCTGTCTTGCTCAAGTGCTGATTCATTTTTCCAAAAGCAATCTCACCACGGGTTAGGTCATCCGCTTCAGCCTTTTGGGCTGGTTCATCGGGAATCAGCTCAACTGCCTTAACCGCCTCTTTTGATTCACCGAGTTGTGCTAACCGGTTTGCCACCAGCATCAGCGAATGGGTTTTGTCAAATTCGGAATTTTTCTGATCGGTTCCCGGATCCTCTGGTTCTTTCGCCGCCTTCAGGGCCAACATAACAAGTTGCCTCGCCTTCTGCGGATCGGTTTTTTCGATCTTTTGGGCGATCGCGCAAAGAGCACTTGCTCGCATAAATGGGTCTTCAAAACTCTCTGCGATCGCCGTCGAACAGGAGACAATTCGTTCAGTACTTACGAATCGAAATGGATTGTACGAGTCGTCGTTGCGTCGGAACTTCAGCATCCACTTGAGCGATTCCATTGCGACCGTGGGCGAGTCATCGACCGGATCAAGGTTGCCATGTAACGCTCCAACGCAAATCAATCCCAGCTCTACGGCTGGGACATCGCCCGCCAATTCTTCGGCACGCTCAATCCAGTATTCGGCATTCTCTCCTGCGCTCAACTTTAAATGAACGACGCTGACCAACAACTCCGCGTGATACTGATGCACCGATGAATTCGACTTGGCAAGATTCTCATCCATCAACTCAGCATACTGAATTGACCTCTCCAAATTCTGCTGCCCAACGAAATATTTTGTCAGGCGAAAAGCACCTCTGTATCGCTGGTCCTTGCTTTCGATTTCTTCGAGCATGGTTTCCGCGATAGCCTCATCGACCTGACCTTTTCCCAGACAGTTTTCAAGAACACACAACCGAGCGTAGTCCCGCGTGATTTCCTGCCCAAAGTTCTCAATTATCTTATCGGCCGAACGCACATCTCCTTCGCGGTAGTAATACTCAGCAACCTTCGCCAGGTTCGACATTTTGTAATACTGATTATCGTACGACCCCAGGGCTGGCTTGCAACTGACCATGTCACCATGAGAACTGTCGATAATCTTCATTGCCAATTCGACTCGGTCATCCTTCAGCAGTTTGGCAATGCTCTTGCTGAAGTCCCATACTGGATGTGGGCCACTTTTCTGAAACAGTCGCTTGATCGCCTCGATCTGTTGCTCTTCCTCAGCCAAGCGTGCTGCAGAATTCGACTGAGCCAAATAGGCAATTCTGGCTTTGCCGATACTGGCAAACTGTTGTTTCGCAGGCCAATCTTCAAAGCCATCGAGAATCGATTCGGCTTCGTCGAATTGCCGATTCTTCGTCAGGGCATATACCAGTTTGAAGCGGATATCGGCTTTGATTCTGGGTGGCTTATCCGACAACTTTTCGAATTGGACGATCGCTCTATCGAGAATCGTTGCGGCTTCCCGAGATCTGGCATCGTTGACCTGCACCGGAAGCAACGTCTGTACAAAACAGAAAACAATCGCCGTTGCGACGGAAGCGTAATTCGTGCCTGGCATCATTGCCTCAATCGATGAGTGTCTGGAAACCGGATCATTACCCGTTTACGAAAAACTCAAAGCCAACTGGGGCAAGCCCCACCGACACTGGCGATTACTGAGCCGCTTTAAGCTCACGTTCCCAGGCTTTGAACGCACGCAATGCGTTTTGTGGTGACCACAGGAACCAGTCGTTGAGATTTTCGGGCAACTTGAATTCAGCCGCCGCCGCTTTGATGTCCTTGCCAGCCTTGATCGCCGTTTCACATTCCGTTTGCACGTAATTCAGAAACTCAACGTAGATCTCTGCAGTTTCAGTATTGGCCAGCGGCCCATGGCCAGGCACGATGACAACATCATCCTCCAGCTTGACCAGTTCGGCTGCGTATTCATTGAGCTTCCCGGGCATCGCATCGCTGTAGTTGGGGAACATGCGATTGAAGAACAGGTCACCCGTCCAGATAATTTTGGGATCCGAGATTTCGATGGAGACATCACTGTTGGTGTGCCCCTGTCGTGGAACTATCGTCACCGTTCGACCGCCAAGATCGATTTCATTCGATTCGGTTTCGCTTAACGTCTTCACATTATCAAACATCGCTGGAGCGCCCTGTCTTCGTTTCTCAAACGAACTCTCTGCGCCAGTTTGTGTTGATTCCGTCAGCCAAACCGTCGGCTTGTTGTCGGCCACGAAATAGCCTTCATGGCCACTGCAGTGATCGCCATGAAAGTGCGTGACAACGATGTCGGTAGGCCAGCGCCCGGTGAGCGTTTTCGCCTGTTCCGCCAGCCAGGTTGCACCCTTGGGCTGCATGAATGCTTCAATGGCGAGAACACGTTCCTTCCCCATGATGATGCCACCATTGGAAAGAGTGGTGAAGTCTTTGGTTTCGAACGGCGTCGCGATATGAGCCCACGCTCCTTTGGCAACTTCTTCGAGTCTTCCCCACTTTTCCGTCACGACAACGTTGTCCTCCTGCTGAGGAAGGAAAATGCTCTTCCCTTTAGCTGGAGAAACGCAGGACAGTGCAAGTAGATGAGCTGCACAGGATCCGGAGGCAGCCAGGAAATTACGACGGTTCATATCACATCTCGATAAGGGTGGGGAATCCCAAATTGTATCCTCGCGATACACGTTACGCATGTCAGTCAGGATACTTTCGTGTTTATTTTCACGTGTTCGTACCAACATTTGAAACATCGAACGGCCTAAACGGCCCCGCCCGTTGATTTCAGTAACGGAGCGATACTGACTTTTAGTTTGGCTGGTAATTTTCTCGTTTTTTTTCGTTTCAGGCCGAAAATTCGTCCCGAACAATAGCTGCCTTACGTCTTCTTTCGGGCAAGAGGTTTTTGGGCGGAACATAAGATGCAAAACGAGAAGCCAAGTCACACGGACATCGATAGTGTGCTCGACGAGCAACAGCAAAGATGGCAGCAGGGAGATTTTGTGGCGGCTGAATCGCTTATTGCGGAGAGCCCCGAACTCTTCGATGACAAGTCGGTGTTAATGGACCTTGTCTACGCCGAAGTTGTTTTGCGGGAAAACCGCCAACAGTCGCCCACTGAAGATGAGTATGTCGCCAGGTTTCCAAAAATTGCATCGGAAATCTCCCGGCAGTTTCAGATCCATCGCTGTCTTGGCGAAGAAAATCGCTTTCTGAACGCCTGTTCGACCATTCGAGAAGCTGGCGATCCCAATGATACTCAGAGGCGCATGCGGTTCGACCCTCGCGAAATCGAAGGGTTTCGTTTGATCGACATTATCGGAAGCGGAGCTTGTGGCATCGTCTATCGAGCGATTGATGAGAAACTGAATCGAACCGTCGCCATGAAATTCCTGCACGCTGGTGACGCGACAAATCGAGTTCGTGCAAAACTTTTTCAGCGCGAATCCCAGGCAGCTGCCAGGCTGGAGCATCCTGGAATCGTCCGCGTGCTTCAGGTGAGCTCTCGATCCGAGACGCCGTGGATTGCGATGGAGCATATCAAAGGAGGCACGCTGCAGGACAAGCTGCGAACCGGACCACTTTCTGCCAAAGCCGCCGCCAAAACAGGCATCAAGGTCGCCGAAGCTATTGAACACGCGCATCAAAAAGGAATCATTCACCGTGACATCAAACCGGGCAACGTCTTTCTCGAAGGCGAGAACGACCGCGTTTGTGTGGGTGACTTTGGACTGGCAAGGCAACTTGACGTTGACCAATCGTTGCACGCCAGCGGAGCGGTGATCGGGACCCCTGCCTACATGTCTCCTGAACAGGCTCGCGGGGAAAAAGCCGACGAACGTTCGGACATCTACTCAATTGGCGCGTTACTCTACGAAATGCTCACTGGCCGGCCTCCGTTTCAGTCCGCGACCGCATGGGAAGTCATTCACGAGGTCCTCAACAATGACCCGATCTCTCCTCGAAGATTGATCGAGTCGATTCCCAGAGACCTTGAAACGATTTGTCTCAAATGCATGGAAAAGAATGTATCGCGAAGGTATCAAACCTCAGGCGAAGTCGCAGCGGAAATCCAAAAGTATCTTGATGGAAAACCACTCAATGCACGGCCTGTCGGCTGGGCAGCACGGACATGGAAACTCTGTCGGCGCAATCCTGTCGTTTCCATCCTGACGACAACCGTGGCCCTCGCTCTCCTGACCACAGCAATCGTGGCCGTACGTTCGCGAAACAGGGTTGCCGATTCGTTGAAAAAAACTTCATTAGCCCTGAATGAAACTGCGCTGGCCCTGGAGGACTCGAAAGAAAAGCGATCCATCGCTGTCGAATCAATGACCGAGATGATCTCCGATGTTTACACCGAACTGGAAAAACACAAAGCCAGTTTGCCAGCGAGAAAAGGAGTTCTTGAGCATGCGATCAGAGGCCTTGAGAAAATCGTTGAGTCCGATGGGCAACGAAACGACACGCGGAGCTCGCTTGCATACGGCTATGACCGACTCGCTCAAGTAATTTCTTTGGAAGGTGATTTTGTCAAAGCCGAAGAGAACTGGCTCCGGGCCATCGGCTTCGCTCACGCAATGACGAGCGTCGGCAAAGAGCACGGCTATCTCGCAGAGGAACAGGTCGCGCGAGTCAAATTGAACCTTTGTCGTATGTACACGCGATCTGATCAACCGGAAAAAGGTATCGGTCTGGCTCACGAGGTCAATGACCTGATTGATCAACGACTCGCAGACGACACCGGGGATCCTCAATTGCAATTCCTGAAACTGTGCGCGCTGGAGTTGCTCTTTGTCACGGATTTGTCACCAGCATCCATACCGATTGGAGAACAGGCACGAGAGCTTGGGCTTGGGTTGGAAGCCGACGACGAAGTAGACCATCGCCTGCAGGCAGTAACCTCAACGCTGGGACGTCGATATGAACAAATCGGAAAACTGGGACTCGCCAAAGAAAGGTATGCGGAATCGATCACGATCATCAATCATTTGCTTGAAAGAACGCCAGACGCTCCGTCATTGATTGCTGACTACAACATTCAGGCCATGTCGTTGGCCAGCTTAAAAATTCTGGCCATGGAATATGACACGGCGGAAGACATCTTCCGAAAGTCAATTCTCAACCTGGAAGATCTCCTTGAAACCGACACACGCCCATCCTTCCAGCTCAAATACGCGGCCACTCTTCAACAATTAGCCGCCTGCCTTTACGCGCAAGGAAAGCTGGACGAAGCCCTCGAAGTCAGTCGTCGTCATATCTCGACAATCGAAAAAGTTGTGGCAGTGGGACCTGAATACAACGTTCAATTTGCGTCGATTGCCCAGGGCCGAGCACTCAACAGCAACATCATCCTCTACGGAGGCGACATAGAACTTGCCTGTGAAGAATTCGCTGAATTGATCGAAGCCCACAAGTCGGTTCCTGAAAAATATATTCAGCCACCGTTCATCGAACTGCTGCAGTCGATTCATGACTCAATTCTGGCCATCAAGAACAAGCAGGAGATTGGAGACAATCTTGAGCTACAAAACCTTCGCCTGCTCTATGACGCATGGCAGGGCTCATTGCATGGAGACTTCAAAATCATCAAGGCAAGAGAAGCCGAACTGTCTGCTGCAGTCCAATCTGGGCAGTCGCCCGCAATGAAAATGCTAACGGCCAGTTTTCATAGCAGGGCCTATGCCAAGTGGTATGAACACCTCAATTCACGCGACGATTCTGACCCTGAAGTTATTGAACAGGTTTGGGAAAAGACCATGAACTCAATCGCGCTCTACGCCACGATGACTGGGCCCTATATCCATGCCACAGAACCTGAGTTCTCAGCAATTCGCAAATCCGCAAAGGCTGCCAAGCAGTTTGCATTGCCATAGAAAAGTAACAGTCGCTCCAGGCCGCGCGACAGGATTCGACAGGCGTTGAGAAAAGCTCTGTGGGAATGGAATCGCGGTCGTTGGAATTCGCGAGGCAGGGCAGGACACCAGTAGTGTCGGCGATTGAGTTTACCACTGGTGGCTGTTGAGTGAATTGAGAACGTTATCAGTGATCTCGCCACTGTGAGTGAGAACACGTGTGACTGTGAGGGTCTTCTCGAACCATTCAAGAATCGAAACTGGCTCTGGAGCGACTGTTGAATCTCTCCTGGCGAGCGAGCGGGACCAATCACAAACAGGCTCTCGGATCGATTCTGAAAAATGGCACTACAAACTCAAAAACAGCGGAGCGTCCAGACACGCCGGTTTTTCCAACATTTTCCGTTGGTCGATAGCCTCAAGTGCCGGGCTTGCATCCAGTCCATATTTGTTTGACTTGTTATCCAAAACTCTTAGCTGAGTACGGACCGTTTCTGCCCGCGATTCCGGTGTCTCATATTCCACGGTTTTCGTCGTGCAATACAGTTTAACTTTCCAGGCCCAATTCATCCTCTCAGGGTCAAAAAGCAGCAGATTACAATCATTGTTAGCCGTCGCGTAACCACGAAACGCCAACTTCCGCTCACCGAGTTCCTCGCTGTATTGCCCATACGCAACAAGCTGCCAGATAACTTTCTGCCGCATTTCGTAGTCCGACGGATCTACTTCAAGCAAGTGAATCGAGTTACGGATTGCCTCGTTGATCTTGTCTCTGGCCTTTCGGTTGTCGTGTTTCGAAAGAAAAGTTGCAGCCATGACCTGGCAATCAACCAGTTGGCTTCGCCACAACCGGTTGTTGGGTGCAGGCTTGGCCGCACGAGCAAAAAACGTTTCCGCTTCCCGAAGCGTTCCGATTGCCTCCTTGTGCAACCCCGCTTTCCACTGACGAACGGCAGTCAGTTTTAGCACCTGACCTTTCATACACTGCGAATCAGAGTTGGGTTTGCCAGCGCGCCGATAGACTTCGCGCAGCTTTTCAATCGTTGATGTAAGGTCGCTTTTTTCCTGGGCAAACGCTTCATCGGTTTGAGAATGTTCGGCGACACGCAGCGACATTTGCACCAGGGTTCTCAGTCGATCAACGCGGAACTCGTCACCCGCTGTTTTGCAATGTTCCTGCAGCTCATCGCGCAAATTCACGACCCCGTCAATTTGCCCTGCGTCGTTCTGTCTTCGAAGCAATTCCCAGCGAGCAACCAGATAGTTCAGGTGGAATTCATCGCTGTCAGGTGAGAGTGTCCTCGCTTGCTCCGCCGACTTCCTTGCCTCATCGAAGAGTTGAATGACTTCCGCCGAGAGTTCAATTTCTTTCTCCGCATCCGCATTCGAAGCAGCCAAAAGTCTCGCGGCGGTTGAACGCTGATTCCAGAGGACAGCATTTTGAGTTGCTTCTGCGGTTTGAATCCTGCTTCGTTGGAGTGCCTGTTTCGCAGCCGTTTTTGCTTCCTGCAAATCAGTTGTGCGCAAAGCTGCTTCTGCAATGCGAAGGTATTGGCTGGTGATGTCATCCCCGGCTCCTGGTTTTATTTTTTTCGCCGGGAGCCGTGCAAATTCGTCGAGGTAATCGATTACGTCGATGAACAGCTCTCGCCGCAGCTTCCCGCTCATTTGAACGTAGAGGGCTTCGTCTGCAAAAACACGACCCTGAAAACGCGATACCGAATCGAGCATACGTTCCTGGCTTTCTCGAAGGTTTCCCGCCAGGGACTGTGCTCTGGTTGCGTTGCGAGCGTTTTCGATCCACTTGTAAGTGCTGACCGCAGAACCCGCCAGAAGCGAAATCAAAAGCAGGACCAATGCCGCTGTCAGGGGACGATTACGGCGACACCACTGAATGGCTTTCGTGAAACGACCGACGGGACGAGCGAGTATTTCGCGCCCGCAGCGAAACCGTTCCAGATCCTCGTTCAACGCGGCTGCTGAATGGTATCGGCGATGCGGGGCCTTCTCCAGACACTTCGCACAGATCGTTTCCAGGTCTTTTGGAATCGCAGAGTTGATCCGCCGCAACGGAACCGGCTCGTCCGAAATAACCTGTAGCAGAACTTCCAATGGGTTGGCGGACTGAAACGGCGGTCGGCCAGTAAGTAACTCATAGAGGACGATTCCCAATGAGTAAATGTCTGCCGAAGCGTCAGCTTTTTTTCCCGCGGCCTGTTCTGGCGACATGTATGCTGGCGTCCCAATCACATCGCCAGTGGCGTGCATGGTATGCGCCGCATCAAGCCGTCTCGCCAGGCCAAAGTCGCCGATCTTCGGCCCGTTTTCGGACATTAGCACATTGCCTGTCTTGATATCCCGGTGAATCACTCCACGAGAGTGTGCATATTGGACCGCTTGAACGATGGATTGCATCAAAGTGACGGCTTCGTCAGAGGGCACGGGTTTGCCAATGAGTTGCTCCTTCAACGTTCCACCATCGATGTACTCCATCACCAGGAAGCGGGCGGAACCCATGTCGCCGACCTGATACAGATCGACGATTGAGGGATGATTCAAAGACGCCACTGTTTCAGCTTCGCGTAACAACGCTTCGTCGGAAGTTGTTTCGGTTTTCAAAACCTTGATCGCGACCACGCGTCCCGTTTGAAGATCGTTGGCGCGGTACACGATGCCAGCACCACCGCGACCCGCAACTTCAACGACTTCGAAGTTTTCAATTTGCGGAAACGGAATCGAAGTGACCGTATCGCTGACCGCACTTGCCCGGGCGGTATCGCCAACGTTCTCCTGGCTCGTAAATCGATGGACTTGAAACTGCCGCTTGATCTGGTCTGTAAGATCGGGAAAGCGAATAGTGTAATCTTCCGCAGTAGGTACCTGGCCCAACTCTTCGCGCAGCAGCACCTCGGCATAGATTAGATCGAGAGCCTGTGAAGAATCGTTTCTCAGGCCAGGGTTTTCGCGGAAGATGGACTCCAGCGGTGGCGCATTCCCATCAAGCCACGATCGCCGCTGGGTTTCAAGGATCCTGTCGATCATTCAGTTTCATTTATTAGGGAACCAGGTTCACCCAACAATACGAAATCGGCTCACAGGATCGGACGGGATTTCGAGACTTTTTTTGAATATTCCAGCAAGTATGAGCGCTTTCTTCGCGAATCACCGTCGAAACTGCACCGGAGAATGTTGACCTGGATTTGGTAAAGCAGGTCACGGTCATCCTGTAGAATGGCCTGCGATCTTTGCCATGACCAAAGATCCGAATTGCACAAGATGTAGCAGGACTGGAACAGTTCAGACCGTTAACGCATCGCACATCTCCCGTTCTGCATCTGAAGCCTTGCGACTCCAGCTACTACGCTGCTCTTCTGATGTCGGCAGGCGTTGAGAAAAGCTCTGCTGGAATCGAATCGCTGGCGCTGGAAGCCGCAATGAAGGGCAGGGCACCAGTGGTGTCGGCGATCCCCGTTTGCCACTGGTGGCTGTTAAGAGAATTGAGAACGTTGTCGGCAACTTCGACAGCCAATGCGCCGTGACTTGCCGGAACGCGTGGCTGAAGATCATCGCGAATCGCGGCGATAAAGTCAGCTTGTTCCTGCAGAATCGCGTTGCTTCTTTCGACCACAACTTCCTGCATCGGCAACACGTTTTCGAACAACGTTTCGCGAACGAACTGCTGCTGGTCTGCTGTCAAATTGAAGAAGTCGATTTCGCGATTCTTCATCCATGATGGGACTTCCACAAACGTGACTTTACTTTCGGCAAAATCGATCTTTGCGAAACCGTCAGTGCCAAAAATCTGCATGCTTCGTTCTGGAGCAAAACTGCATCGCGACGAAGTCAGATTCGCAACAGCCCCGCATGAAAACTGCAATCGGGCCTGAGCCATGTCTTCGTGGCCACCGAACATGGAGAATCCGATCGCACGCGTATCCACGAGCGAACCGTTCACGATTGAATTCACCAAATCGATGTCGTGAATCATCAGGTCGTGAACTACACCGATGTCCGTTGAACGAAACGTGTAGGTACTCTGGCGAGCAGCCTGAATGAACTTTGGCGTGCCAACTTTTGAGATCGCCGTTTCGAAAGCTGGATTAAAACGCTCGACATGCCCAACCTGAACAACACAGCCCGACCGATCAGCAAGACTGACAATTTCACGAGAGGTTGTGACGTCGTCAGTCAGTGGCTTTTCAATCAACGTATGGATGCCATGCTTGAGCAATTCGCTGGCGACGTCGTAATGAAATCGGGTTGGCGTTGCCACAACGGCGGCATCGATGTGACCGATCAATTCCTGATATTCATTGATCGTTTTTGTGTCAATCGTTTCGGCAATGCGATCGCAGGCTTCCTGAGAGGGATCAGCAACGGCGACAAGATTGACGCCTCGATGCTCGCCCATCAGCTTGGCATGAATTCGGCCGAGGTTTCCGGCTCCGATGACTGCAACGCGCAACTGACTCATGCCGCTTTTCTCCTACGCTCACGTCCGCGGCCATGTCGACCGGATTGGGAAACGGACAACTTGTCCAACAGGTGTTCGATATCCGGAAGCATGTCGCCTTTGCTGTCGAGAATTTCGCGAGCATTATCCAGGCCGACGCGTGCACGATAAAGCAAACGGTAAGCTTCATTGAGTCCGTCAATGACTTCCTCTTTGAAGTTGTTTCGCTTCAGTGCCACAATGTTGATGCAACGAGGTCGAGCAGGATTTCCGTCTGCCAACATGTAGGGAGCAATATCCTGCAGTACACGACTGGCACCGCCCACAAAGGTGTAGCTACCGATAGCTCCGTAGTGAGTCACCGCCACGGAGCCCGAAAGTGTGGCGTGATGGTCAACGTGAACATGGCCGCCGAGCATCGAACCGTGGCCGATGATGACGGTATCTCCGATGCGACAGTCGTGAGCAATATGAACGTTGCCCATGAAATAACAATCGCTGCCAACGCGGGTGTAGCCGTCTTCTTTGACGGTGCCGCGGTTGATCGTGACGCATTCACGAATAATGTTCCTGTCGCCGATGACGACTTTGGTTTCGTCGCCACGATAGCTGGTGTCCTGAGGAGCACCGCCAATGACTGCGTTGGGAGAGATGACGTTGTCTTCGCCGATCTCAACATCGCCATCGATCGTAACGTTGTTCATCAACACAGTGCCGCGACCAATTTTTGCTTTTGGTCCGACAACACAGAAGTGGCCTATTTCGACATCGTCCGCAATTTGTGCTCGCGGATCGACGACGGCCAAGTTGGATATTTTCGGTGACATGGGCTTTCTCTGCCTGGCTTCCCGAGCTTTTTTGTCAAAAGGAATAATGTCCACGGTCTTTATGCTGAATAACGGTTTATATTGTCCAGGCTATCGGAATCGAATGCCTGATGAAGGATCGCAAACGCAAGCTGGGAGTTGAGTCGGTGTCCACTTTTGTGGCCATGCACTCTTCCGATAATGTCGTATCCGGTCAATGCCAGATCTCCGATCATGTCCAGAATCTTGTGCCGTCCGCACTCGTCGTCAAAGTTGAGTGAGTTGTCAATTGGACCGTCGTCATCAAAAACCAGCAGATCCTGATAGGAAACTCGCTGCCCCAAACCCTGCTGACGCAAAAGTTCGGCTTCGTGTTTGAGGACAAATGTCCGTGCCGGAGCGATCTGCTGTTGGTACGTCGATCGATCAAGCTTGTATCGCGTGTGTTGTTTGCCGATCGCCGGGCAATCCGGGTAGTCCACATCGTAGACCAGTTCGAAGCATTCGTTTGCTGTCGGTAATGCTTCTACCCAGGAACCCTTTTCCTCGATACGAATTGGCGTGTGCAGCACAATCTGTTTGCGAGGTTGATCCTGTTCAACACGTCCGGCTGACTGAAGTGCTCGCGTGAAAGCGATGCTTGATCCATCCATACCAGGCATTTCAATTCGGTCAACTTCGACAATACAGTTGTCGATTTGCAGACCAACGAGTGCTGACAGAATGTGTTCAACCATCTCAACTGCGTGATCACCGCAAACCAGAGTCGTGCGACGCGGGCTTTGAACACGGTGATGAATCAGTGCCGGAATTTCCGGATTGCCTTCGATGTCAGTCCGCACGAACACGACTCCCGTGCCGGATTCGGCAGGTCGAAAGTTGACTTTCACGTCCAGTCCGCCCCAGTAACCAATTCCAGTTACCGAAACTTCATTCGCGATCGTCGTTTGAAGTCGTGATGTCGTTTCCAAAGAAGCTCTCCATCGGAGTCAATCAGACAGACGGCTTTGGCAGAGGCAGGATACCGCTACCAAAATCGCATCTGTGTTAGCGTCGCTGTGCGCCTTGAGCACCTTGCGCAACCATGGCAACAATGTGCTGAGTGATCTCGTTGGTGGGGCGATGGAATACGATTTTGCCATTCACCTTCTGCATGATCGAAGCAGGTTGATCAGGCTGAATCGCTGCAGCATCGTGCCGCATCACCAACTGAATTCCACGCTGTTCGCAATACTCGGCTACCGATGCCTTGATCTGCATGTAGGTGTCAAAGTGCAGTTTGGCTTCGCGTTCCATCAAGCCACGAAGCTTGTTGCGTTGTTGAACTTCGAGGGCCGCTGACTCCTTGGCCAGTTCTGTCTCTGCCTGACGAAACTCGGCAGAGTCCGGCTGGTAGTTCTTGAGAACAGATGCTTTCTCAATCAGGCTTGCCTGAAGTTGTCGTGTTTCTTCCTTGAACTTGTCCGCTTCCACTTTGAGCGACTCAAGGTTTTGCGAGAAAGATGGATGGCTCTTGAAAACCAGGCCGATATCCACAAGGGCGACTTTGGTTTGAGCGTGAGCAGAATTGAGGCCGGTGGCGAAAACCATCAGGCCCAAAACAAAAATCGATGTACAGATTCGTTGAATCGTCACTTTCAGCACTCCCTTGCTGGCGTATTCTGAATCCTGATGGGTTGAACGACATTCCATTGTCGCGATACCTTCAGGGTTTGTTCGTTCTCGTAGTTTGTCGATAGTAGGTGAATGAGTAAATAGAGATAATGTGCTGGCAGTTCAACAGGTGAACCTGTTACACGTTTTCTATTGGCGTCGCTTCCTTCCGTTGCACCGTGCAATTACCGTGGCCAAATACTCCAGCCACGATAGCAGGACGATCGGGCTTTAAACCGTCGCGGTAAAAGTTTCACGCAATTCGTCAGCCAACTCCTGGTATCTGGAATAAAAAGTTCGTGACAGGAACCACAGGTACAGGTTCAATCCGACAGAACAAAGCAACATCAACCAGAGCAATGTGTACTCGGCAGGTCGTGCACCGCCATCGTTGGCTGCTCTTTTTTCGTCGCGATTGCCTCTTCTGTTGTCACGATCACCACGGTTTTCTCTGTCGCCCAGGTCAAAGGTGTCGTAGTCGCCTTTGAGTGCTCCATTGCCGGATTGGTAAGAACGTATGTCGGACATACTTCCTCCAGTCGACATGACCGTACGCCGGCCAATGTTCGGAGGATCGGCTTCGGTTGCCCGGTTGCCAATTGACGAAGCACTACTCCTCGCGAGGTCATTTCGGTATTGATCACGGCCAATGCCAAACCGATCACGATACGAATCGCCACTTCGAGTTCTGGCGTCCTGATCCTGAATTTGCCTCTCAAGAATTTTGTTGTCGTTGGTAACCTGAGCAACCCGATCTGACATCCGACTGATTTCGTTTTGCATCTGTAACAAAACAAGAGTATTGCTATCGGTGTTTTGACGAGGCTGTGAGTAAGGCTGATAGTTTCCAGCGGGCACAACGGGTGTCACGGTTTGCCCGGGAAGATAGGTGTTGTCAGCATATCGCTGCGGAGGATACTGGACTTGTGGCGGATATTGATTGACTTGTGGCGGATATTGATTGACTTGTGGCGGATATTGGTTCTGTCGCGTCTGAACTTCGTACTGCTGCTGAGCTCGAATCCTCGCAAGGTCGTCGGCAAGCAACTGGGCCTTTCTTTCAGCCTGTTGTTTTTCGTAAGTTTCCTGGTCACGCAAATATTTTTCGCGTGCGAGTTCCTTTTGACGCAACTCAAGCTCTCTCTGGTATTCGGAATCCAGATTCGTCGTATTTCCACGGTCCAGCAAGGCAGGAGGGCGGATCGTATTCAACGGATTGTCGGGCAATCGCCAACGGGTGTTGCCTGCGGCTTCAAAGCTTGAACTTCCTCTGTCTGAAACAACCGATGTCCGGGACGAATTTCTCCTCTGGGGCGGAGCGTCAGGATACTCGATCCTCGCCGAGGTAAATTTTCCTTTGTATTGCTCGGGAACATCGAAAACATAGGAGAAGTCATTGATTTTTGCGAGCTGCGCCGAGCTCATTTGAAAAACGAGTGTGTCCCTATCGAGCACGGCATTGATTTTCTCGATTTCCCCTGCCTTTGGTGCATTTTTGTCAGAGATTGTGATTCGATTGACGGTTGCGTCGGGAATCCGCGCCTCAACGTTACCCTCAGTGCGCAGAATATTCAGAGCCTGGATTGGCAATCCAAGATACATTGGCTGACCCGTAGATCGTCCAGCTGTACGCTGCGTTGAAGTTGAATTTGCGAACGGGCTTCGCGATCCCGAAAAACTATCTGCACCAGTCGTTCTCGCATGAAAACTGTCACGAATCGTTTGACCAGGATCGAGGAGGTTGGACGTTCCTGAACGTTCAGTCGAAGGTCCACCTGTGAACCGTCCTTCTGTTGCAGTACGTCTTTCTGTTGCAGGTCGACCTTCGGTCGAAAACGCACTGCGAGTTCTTTCCCTGGAATTGGACCCCGTTGCCGGTGTTTGCGAAGAAGCACCTCCATCGGTGACGATGGGCACGATGGGCCTCGAGTCGCTCCCTCCCGCAGTTCCGCCGGACAACCCGCTTGGCGCGCGAAATCCGTTATCATTAGCCTGTTGAGCCACGACCATCCCGGTCCATGTCAACAACAGCAGAGTTACCATCAATCCCTTCATGGAACTGCTCCAGAGCAATATATTTATTTTGACAGCATCCAATTTAGACATTAATCGAAGTTTCAGGAAATAGCGAAATACAAAACGCCAGCACTTGGCTTAAATAGAATCCAGCTAAAACGCTTACTTTTGAAAGAATCCTCATATGAAGCACGCTATTTCATTCGTGATACCAGCACTTAATGAAGAGGAGTCCATCGAACAGCTGCACTCTGAAATCCTCAGTATTTGCAAGGAAAATGGTTACGAATTCGAAGTTGTGTTCGTCGATGACGGCTCAAAAGATCAAACCTGGCCAAAGATTCAGCAGCTTTGTCGCGATCATGACGCGACACACGCTATCAAATTTCGACAGAACTTCGGCAAAGCAGCTGCCTTGCGTGCCGGTGCTCAGGAGACAAAACACGCGCTCATCGTGACGATGGATGCCGATCTGCAGGACGATCCTACGGAAGTTCCCAACCTGCTGGCCAAACTCGACGAAGGATTCGACGTAGTCAGTGGTTGGAAAAAAGTTCGCAACGATCCGCTGGGCAAGACGTTACCATCAAAAGTTTTTAACGCGCTGGTAAGTTGGCTTACGGGAGTCAAACTTCAGGATCACAATTGCGGATTCAAGGTTTACCGTCGCGAAGTTTTTGATGAGGTCAAGCTTTATGGCGAAATGCATCGCTTCGTTCCGGTCCTGGCGGCATCACGTGGTTTCCGGATCGCACAAGTTCCCGTCAATCATCGGGCTCGTCAATTTGGCGTCTCCAAGTACGGGCTGAAACGACTGCCAAAAGGCTTTCTGGATTTATTGACGGTCAGCTTTTTGACAGGTTTCAACAATCGGCCTCAGCACCTGCTGGGTTTTGCTGGACTGATTTCGTTTTCGTTCGGCTTTCTGGGGGTGATCTGGATGTCGATCTACTGGATTCTGCGGATGACCATGTTTGACGAATGGGAACCGGTCCACCGACGACCTGTGTTGCTTTACTCCCTGGGGGGCGTGTTACTTGGTTCGCAACTGTTGTGCATGGGATTTCTTGCCGAGTTGATCGTTGCCAAAAATACGGAAACCCAAACGCCGTACTCGATTACCGAACGGGAAGCGTAAAATTGAATCCAGTGACGACTGGTCCGGCGAAAACGTGACTGCATCCACATTCTGAATTGAACTATCAAAGACCATGGCCAACGCCACAAACTCCTGCCCAACCGAACTGCCCGCATTTTGCCAGCAACGCCACTGGTCGATCTACTGGATCTTTATTGCCTGTTCGTTGCTCATGGTTGGCGGGCGTGTGATGACGCTGCAAAACTACCGCGCCGAAGGAGACACGGTCTTTCATAGCGCCAACGATCGAAGTCGCTGGGCAACGATTCGGGCACTGGGCGATCACAACGCTTACGAGATCGATGAAGTCTCAAAGAGCGGACAGCCAATCAAATGGAGCACCATCGATCAAGTCCGCCACATCGGCGCCGATGGCTACATGCACACGTACTCAAGCAAGCCCACGCTTTACCCGACCATGGTGGCTGGAGTCTACAAAACTTTAAAAGCGGCGACGGGAATGGAAATCACCGAGCAACCCCTGTGGGTGCCGCGAATCATTCTGTTGATCACCAACGTCGTGCCATGGGGTGTGTTTCTGTTCTTCCTGGCGAAGTTAATCGATCGGGTACCGGTGCGCGACTGGAGCCGGTATTTCGTGTTGGCAACCGCAGGATTTGGCACCTACCTTTCGACCTTTTCAGTGACACTTAACAATCATCTGCCGGCAGCGATCAGCGTCATGATCGCGTCGTACTTTCTGTGTCGAATTCTCTGGAGACAGAGAGGCGACTGGTTGTGCTTCTTTCTCTGCGGCACATTTGCGACCTTCGCCGTTGCCAACGAATTACCGGCGCTTTCGTTTCTGGCGATCGTCGGAGCATTCTGCCTGGTCCGTTCACCGAAAATGACACTGACCGGATTTGTGCCCGGAATAGCGATCGTGGCTGCCACCTTTTTCGCCACCAACTTCATGGCACACGGAGAGTGGAAGCCACCTTATCTGCATCGTGGCGACGGAGAAAAGCTGGCTTCGATCAATGGAGATTATCAAGCGAAACTGGATAATGGTCAGCTACCAGGATTTATGCAGGGCTCAATTTCCGCAACGCATCCCGAGCTGGCTTTTACTTCACCACGAATCGTCAAAGGTGACTGGCCCAGCACGCCGGACAATATCTTGCGGTGGGTCGTTCGGGACAGCGAAAGCGATGCGCAATATGCGATCAATCACGAAACTGGCAGCGACGAGTTCAGCATTCACCAGTGGAGCAACTGGTACGAATTCCCTGACAGTTACTGGCTGGCTTCACGCTGGGAATCCAAATCGGAAGTCGACCGTGGCCAGGAAGATAAAATGCTTTACGCGTTTCATTGTCTTTTCGGTCACCATGGAGTCTTCTCGTTGACGCCCGTGTGGATTTTTTCGTTCGCCGGCATGGTTTGCCTGCTATGGAATCAGCGGATGTCGCTGCAACTGTTTGCGTCGATGACGATTGTTCTGACGGTGGTGGTTCTTTCGTTTTACATTCTGCATCGGCCAGCGATGGATCGAAATTACGGCGGTGTTACCAGCGCTCTGCGGTGGCTGTTCTGGCTGGCTCCACTTTGGCTGGTATGCATGTTGCCGATCGTCGAGTGGCTGGGGCGCACTCGCAATGGAAGATTTTTCTGTATCGCGATGCTGATCCTGAGTGGACTTTCGGCGGCGTACTCACTCGGAAATCCGTGGGTCCATCCGTGGCTCTACGAAGCCTGGCAGTGGACTGGCTTGCCGCGGTAGTGCGCGGATGAGTTGAGTTCCTCAGACGATGAACCTGACCACCCGAGACTTGGGGCACGCATTTACACACTCATTGAGCGACATCATTCATTTTCCAACATATTGAGATCAACCTGAAAATCCATTTTCCATATCTCCAGCTGGGAATCTGAAAGAATCTCTTTTACAGAACCGTCGACAGTGACGTTCACTCTCTGTCGCGGAAGCTCAAGAAACATTCTGCGATTCTGCTTGGGCGGCGCTTTCATTTGTTTCACCAACTGTGGCCCGTATTCCTGATCCACGTACGCCTTGAGTTTCTCTCTCTGTTGACGTGACAAAAACATTTTGAGGTCGGCCCTGGCAATCAGATGGTCGACCGCAGCCTGCTGGATCATTTTCTGTCTGGCAATTGTCCACGCCTTCAGTTTCTTTGCCTGTGATTCTGTTAGCGTTTTCCTGACCGAAGCAACCCAAATACGTTCGCTATCAATTGTCAGTTTATTGTCTTCATCAAAATTCATCACCGTGAGACCTTGACCAACTGCCGCGTCTTCGTCGTCAGGATCTTTTTTCGGTGGATTTCCCTGTTGGAATTCAACTCCTATCTTTCTTGCCGACTCCGTAAGCTCTTCGGCGATCCTGTCGGAATAAGAAACGACCGCGCCTTTGCCAGCAACTTCAAGCCGTGTTCTTTGCTTGGGCGACAATTCACAAACCCGATCAATGTCAAGCAAGTGAGACTTGATGCGGTTCCTGGCAGCGTCGCGTCTGTTTTCCAGAACGCCATTGAGCTGATTGTAGTTTTCCAAATTCGGGTTTTCTCCACCCATGCGAATGAGAATTTGTTGAGCCCGTAGTTCGTGTCGACCGAGCCAACACAGGAGAAAGCAAAAGACGATGCACCAGGACGACTTCAAACTCAATCGATGAATAGGCAGCGTTTGCAGGAGACTCATTTTTCGCATTCCCAATTGCTCTCGCGAGAACCATACACGACACTCATATTGGAATACATTTGCATCTGGAATGCGAGAAAATTCCCGACGTGATCCAACAACGATGCTCCAAAACAGGCCAAACAGGTGTGCGACGACTCCAGGTGGCGTGGACAGAAATACCTGGTCGGTGGAACCGCAGAAAGCGGTGACTTGAAATAGAAAATTCAACCGGATGTAAAACGAAAACGACGGCACGCCCCACTTGATGTCCCTCCTTTGTTGACCAGAAATCATCAGGGCGATACCGGCCAGGGCGGGGGCAAATTCAACACTTGCAAATTTAGATGCCCTCTTGGGCTTGTATTGGCTCTCTGCCCAACGACAACAAAATGGCCCCGATTGGGAAACATCGAGGTCAGAAGAATTCAGACCGCTGTTTTTGCTGGTTAATTGCTCGTAAACTGGGCACAGATCGTCTTGAACTGCCCTCTCTCGCTGGTATGCTGGGCAATCTGGGACAACTATCCAGATGAACTGGATATTGGATTTACACTCGGGAGCGGCTGGTCCGCTCATCAACTTGAGGAGCCAAAATGAGTGATTCTTCGCGATTGAAGAATTGGTTGCTGATCTTTGCGATGACATGTTTTATCGCAACTTGCAGCGGAGAGTCAGTACAGGCCGACGGCAGTTGGGGCAGCTCTCGCGGCGGCTGGGGCTCAGGCGGAAGTCTTGGTGGCGGAAGTTTCGGTTGTCGAGGTGGCTTGCTGAGCAATGCCCCTGTTCGCAACTTGCTGGCGCGTGTTGGCTCTGGAGTCGGCAATGGAATTGCAGCTGTTGGTAACGGGATCGCGAACATCTTCGAGCAACGTCCGCTTCAATCGGCCCTTATGGGTGGATCCAGTGGCGGCTGGGGCAGTCGTGGTGGTGGATTCGGTTCAAGCGGCGGCGGCTTCGCATCAAACGGCGGTGGCTTCGGCTCAAACGGCGGCTTTGGATCAACAGGCAGTAGCTTTGCTTCAGCTACCGGTGGTGGTGGCTGGGGCAGCAGTAACATTGGCTGGGGAAGTACTGGAAGTTTGGCGAGCGTTCCAACCTGGTCCGAACCCTCTCTCGTTTCGGCTACTGTTTCCGAGATTCCTGTATTTTCCGATCCGGGCGTAGGCGAGTTTCTGGAATTGCCAACAATCGCGCCTCAGGATTTCGGTTTCTCGGGAAGCGTCTCGGCTTACGTTGAGCCGAGTCCTGTTTACTCGAATCCTGTTTTCTCGAATCAATACGAAACCAGCGCTCCGGTACTCGACTTCGGCTACTACGGCGGATCGCAGGGTGCGGTTGGAATACCGACCGATGGAATCATCGTTGACAATTCAATCATCACGGGACCGATGCTGGAGATATCTCCTGCTGTTCCATCTGCTGCTTTCCCATCTGCTGAACCTCTATTGCTTACACCCGGAGAATCAAATCTCCCCGGTGGCTACTACGATGGAAATTCAGAGCCAACGCCTGATGATGGCTTCGGAGCCCAGGACGATGACACGACCTATATGCCACGTCGTGGCAAAGCCATCCTCTCACTGGACGTTCCCCGTGACGCAAGAGTCTACATCAACGACAAACTGACCCAAACGGAAGGAACTCGCCGCAGCTATGTCTCGCGAAACCTTACCCGTGGTCAGGAGTATCGTTATCGGGTCAAAGTCGTCTCTGACATTGATGGCAAAGAAGTAACGAAGTCCCGTGTCATCACGATGCGAGGAGGCGAATCCAACGTGGTTGCCTTCAACTTCAAGCCGATCGTGACTCGTGTCGTTGTTAGAGTTCCCGAAGACGCAAAAGTCATCATCGATGGCAAAGAAACGTCCACCAAGGGTAGCTATCGAGCGTTCTCAACCGAGAAACTGAAGTCTGGAAACTGGGAAGACTACTCAGTTGAAGTCTCTGTCGTTCGCGATGGAAAAACGCTGACTCGCAAGGAAAAATTTGACCTGTCGGCCGGTGAATTCCGGTACTTCGATTTCGATTTTGACAAAGCTCCTGCGAGCAGCATTGCCAAAAACTAGGTTCGGATCGTGACGGCTTCGATCCGTCGCAACAAATTCCATTAACGCAGCGGGCAATTTTTGTCCGCTGCGTTTTTTTTGGATTCGACGGAAAACAGAAACCCTGAATGAGCGCGAATGCTGATTGTCATCAGACACTCCAACATCCTAATTCCATTCGCGTTTGTTAGCCTCCATTCGCAGTTAAAACAACCACGTGACTGCGTCCTGAATTGATCAACCACAGGTATCTGGCCTGCATGAATCCGTGTGCACCGGCGTCCATCCGTGGTTTTTACAACATCATCGTTGTTCCTTCACAACGTCGCCCGCGCGACCAACTCCTTTGCTGCCTCTCTCCACTCCGGATAACGAAACTCGAATCCGGACTCAATCAACCTCGTTGGCACAACACGCCGACTCTTCAGGATCAGTTCGGTATCAGTCTTCATAAAGACAGCCCCGATTTCGGTCATCCACTTCATTGCAGGCAACCCAAAGGGAACCCCAAGCGACTTTCTCAATGCAGACTGAAACTCGGCCTGTGGCAATGGATTGGGAGCGGCCAGATTCACAGGGCCCGAAAGAGATTCATTCTCAATCAGAAACCGTATCGCATCAACAAAATCCGTCTCGTGAATCCACGACACAAACTGCTTGCCAGACCCGATTCGACCACCAAGTAACTTTCGCGTCAGCCCACAAAGCACATCAAAGACACCTTCCTTGTCAGGTGACATCACCATAGCGGTTCGCAACGCGACCTTGCGTGTCTCAGCAGTGTTGGCCGTCTCGAGTTCCAATTCCCAGGCCTTGGCAATGTCGATGCTTCGAGCCCAGTAGTCAGGGGCATCTGGTTCGTTGCCTCCAATGATTCCCGTGACTTCGTCGTTAGGCGCGTCAAACCGATGCGAATAAATCGTGGCGGTGCTCATTTGCAACCAAACTTTGGGTGGCGTCGATGAACTGGCAATCGCCTCTCCGATAACCCGGGTCGAATTGACTCGGGAATCCATCATCTGCTTCAGATTCTCCTCCGTATAGCGACAGTTCACCGTTCGACCCGCAAGATTGATGACAACATCTGCGTCATCGATATGCCTTGCCCAAGCGCCTCGCGTCACTCCGTCCCAGCGACACGATTCGTTGGAAGCACTGCGACTAACGATCGTCACGGTGTCGCCTGATTCGACAAAAGCGCGTTCGAGCAGACGTCCGACCTGTCCGCTTCCGCCGGGGATTACAATTTTCATACTGGATAACCTGCGTCGTTTGAATTCTCCATTTGAATCAACCGCAAAACATGTGGATGCCCAAACAGCGATTCAGTTCGTATGCTACAAAATTGACAGTACAATGGGCGAGCCTTTGGAGAACACGTATGCATTGTAAAATCCTGTCAGCAGTAATCGTTTTGGTCACCGTCGTGATGACCAGCCTCACGCATGCGCAATCAAAACAGTTCAAAGTCGAGCTTTACAATCGCGGTCTGGAACATCTTCGAAAGATTAAATCACCAGACATTTTTCAATTGGACAACGCGTTTGAGTCGGCAGCGTCGGTCGATTCAAAAACACTGCTTGATCCCCTGTTGGAAGAGTTCCATTTCAAGTCACATTCACTGTTGGACCAGATTGCCCAACATGCGGACCTGATAGAGCCTGCCCAGGCGCTGAACTGGCTACGAAAACAAAATTTTGACTGGACTGACAACGCTACAATTGCTGACCTTGCTTTCAAATTCGGGACTCAGCAAGCAAACCTGGACCAACTAATTGACTCCTTGGGTGACTTTATCGTCAAAGATGAAGATGGAATAGTTCCTGACGATGACGCCACCCAGGCCAAATTGCGCGAGTCGAGAATCGAAGAACTCCACTACGTTTACAATCTTGGTTCCCTTGGCAGCAATGCGCCACTGAAACCAATCGAGCACTTTCACCAGGGAATCAGCTGCCCCATTCTCAAGAAACATCTGCATGCCGTATGGTTGGCCAGGATTGCGCCGCAGATTATGTCACTTGAAGAGATTAGTGAATCGATCCAAAAAATGGAGCCGCAACATCTCGCCTCCGGAGCCTTGAGCAGCGCCCTGGTGAAAATGGACAAAGAGCAACTCGCAACGGACAAAGTACGAATGATGGTAAGCGTACTGCTGAAGTCACATTTGGCCGATCAAGCTGCTGACACGAAAAAGTTTGAGTTCGAATTTGAATCAGCCAGGGAATTGTCCTCGATCATTCCTTTTTCCCCGACACCGACCAGAAGCGACATTCTGAGACTTGTCAGAAAGTCCGAATTCAAAACAGAAGATCTCCATCGATTCGCGCCTGAAGACAATGGCGTCGCAGAGTTTTTCGCAACCATCCCGGCAGAACGCTCCTCGACCAACTCGCCTGTCACGGCAAACGAAAAAATTGAAACCGACTTCGAAAACAAACTTGCTGATATTTCATGGGAACGGCAACCCTCCTGGATCGTGGATTTTGTGCTGCATTTCGGCTGGGGCAATCGTCACATCGATCCAGCCAACTTCCCGGACGAAGACAAAATTCTCGCAGCCTTCAAGTTGCGAATCGGAGACGACCCGGTCATCGCCGAAAAACTGGAGCGATGCCAGGGAAGCTTTACACCGGCGACGGATGCTTCAAAAATCGTGCTGAATAAACTGATGAAGATGCTTCCGGAAGAAGAGCAGTTGCTGACGCGATTTGACATCGACTCCTTGAGCACCAGAATCCAGCAAAGTAAAGAGCCTGACTTTGATTTGCTACTCAAAGAAGTGCTGCTCCAAATGAATCGACCAGAACGCTCAAAAGAAAAACTTGCCGCCAAATTCGCGTTTGAATTTGCGAAGGTCGGAGCCAAATCCAACGTGGTCGAATTACTCGAACGCATTAAAGATCAGGAAGAGAAAACCTGGGCCTATTTCCAATGCGCAATCGCGTTCCCGCCTCGCACGGTTCGGCCTGAACCAATTCAATACTCTCGACGAGTCGATGGCGGCGTGTTCTAACCGTGCCCGGGACAGGTTTCGTGTCCCGGCGACATGGACTCAAATTGTGAAACTCAAATCAAGTTGCTTCCTCTCTCAATCTTTCGACCATGAACAGTATTATCCTTTCGCGACTGCAGCATCTAACGCTGACGACATGCTTACTGAGCATTGCTTTCTTCGGCGGTTTCCAAAGTGCATTCGGCCAGGATGCGCCAGCTCCTGTTGCTGACGAAAGTTCGGCTACCGCTCCCGCTGAGGAAGTCGACCAACACGCCGCAGAAATCGAGGCGGCAATTAATACACTCAAAAACTCCTTCCCCAAAGACAAAAAGCTGGTCGACGAATTGACCAAAACCGTAAAGAAACACAAATCCAATGCGCCGATCACCAACAACGCCATCATTTTTGGAATCCTGATGGTGATGCTTGGTTTGATCTTCTGGACATCACACTGCGACATCGGCGTGTTCAAGATGTTCTACAAAGTAATCCCGATGCTGTTGTTGTGTTACTTCCTGCCTTCGCTGCTAACTTTTTTCCACCTGGTCGACCATGAGTCGCAAGCCCAACTGTACTTCGTCGCGACACGCTATCTACTTCCGGCGACCCTGGTTTTTTTGACATTGAGCATCAACCTGAAAGAGATCTTTGGACTCGGGCCCAAGGCGTTAATCATGTTTCTGGCTGGTACCTTCGGTGTTGTTCTTGGCGGACCCATCGCTGTGCTGATCGTTTCGTTTGTCGCGCCTGACATTATCGGCGTTGACGGCCCAGAAGCCGTCTGGCGTGGCCTGAGCACGGTCGCGGGGAGTTGGATCGGTGGCGGAGCAAATCAGGCGGCGATGCAGGTTGTCTTCATGAGCCCGGCTGAGGGCGCGACGCAGGCAACGGCTGACAGTCTTCGTGACCTTTATAGTGTGATGGTCGCTGTCGACGTGTTTGTTGCTGAAATCTGGATGATATTCCTGTTGCTGGGAGTCGGCAAAGCGGATTCGATTGATCGCTTTTTCAAAGCGGACTCTTCCAGCATCAAACGGCTGCAAGAAAGAATGGAATCGTTTAGCAACAAGGTCGCTCGCGTTCCAACAGCAACCGATTTGATGGTCCTGGGCGCGATCGGGTTTGGTGCCACAGCCATCTCTCATTACGTCGGAGCTGAAATCTCAGGTTACGTTAGCGACCTGATTGCGAACACCACTCCTGAAGCGACGGTCGCTGCTGATGGAACAACGGTTGCTGCAGTTTCTCCGTATGCGTTTCTGAAGGATCTTGGTTTGGGCAGTTCGTTTTTCTGGTTGATCGTCATCTCGACAACGATTGGAGTCTTTCTTTCATTCACACCGGTGCGAAACTACGAAGGAGCCGGAGCATCGAAACTGGGAACGGTTTTCATTTTCATTCTGGTGGCCGTGATCGGCATGGGGATGGATATTAGCGCGGTGGTGAAGTATCCGGGCTATTTTCTGATCGGCGGTATCTGGATGCTGTTCCACGTGGGGCTGATGTTCCTTGTTGGCTGGCTAATTCGAGCCCCCTATTTCTTTCTTGCCGTTGGCAGCAAGGCCAACATCGGCGGGGCCGCGAGTGCTCCGGTTGTGGCAGCAGCATTCCACCCTTCGCTGGCACCTGTTGGTGTTTTGCTGGCCGTTCTGGGCTACGCACTGGGCACTTACGGAGCCATGGCCTGTGCCTTGTTGATGCGGGCCGCGACCCCTGGTGGTTAACGGCAGCAAGCATCCAGCAAAGTTCAGTGAACCTTTGTCTTGCAAAAGAGTCTGGTTTCCATAGAATTTGTGAACCAGTCGCACGGGGGCGTGGCGGAACTGGCAGACGCGCTAGATTTAGGATCTAGTGTCCTTACGGACGTGCAGGTTCAATTCCTGTCGCCCCCACTAAAAACAAAAAGGGCTTCCATCGAAACGGTGGAAGCCCTTTTTTCGTATCGGTCGAGTATGCAATCTTCTGCGCTCACAATCGTGCACTTACTCGGCAAGACATTTGCGTGGAGTCGCAGTGCTTGAGTTGTTTGTGTCATCTGTTTCCACTTCAAAACATAAGTCCACTCAAGTGTCGAAACGTTGCAGCAACAAGAACGACACTTCGCCGAAGATTTCTTTGTACTGCTGCTATCCGCTTCCACCAGTTCTTTGCTACACTCCCCACGCTACGAATAACTCCCCACGGATGCACACTATGAAGTTTTTCTTGAGAACGATTCTCAGTCCTTTCAACGCGTTGCGAACAACGGCAGAAATTCTTTTTGATGGAACTCGCGAAGTTCGCACGAAGATCAAGTTCATGTTTGCTGGCGGGCCAATTTCGGAATTTTCTGAATACTTTCAATTGTTTGTAGAGTACGTTGGGTACCGCACGGCAGCCATCCGAGAACGATACCTGGATACCAAATATCGATTTTCCAGAGTACCGAAATCGAAAGCTGATCGATCAAAGCGATCTTGAGAAATCCCCTGGTTTGCGCCTTTGAAAACACTCTGTTTGTCGGGGGCTGAGGCTCCTGCCGAAACACGAAACCTGACCAGGCATGGTGGATCTGACACTGTTTGACAATACGATTTTGCGATGCTGCTGCATGAATTGTGAGCGCTTTGCCGCTCACAGTTGCCAAACAGTGTTTACTCTTTCTTTGAATCCATTTTCGTTTTCGGTTGCGAATCTTCTTTTTTGGGCGACTGCTTTTTCCTGTTGCGTTTCGGTTTGACGATATTGTTGTGCGCCGGAATCTGGCTTTCAAAACCGGCGTAGGCTTCGGGCTTGATTCCGCGGGCATGCCACTGATTGCCAAACGTATTGGGCTTGAACGGACCGACGAGAGAAATGTCAGCATCTGCTGTGATCGATGCTTCCATCCCCATCGACCAAAGCATTCCGTTAACCAACAAACGCCGATAGCCATCGTTGGTGATGTCTTCGGAAGTACCATAGAGCGAAGTGAACACACGGCCCTCTGCACGCGAAACCGACTTGTAGGTTCGCGTCCACTCAGACGGCATTGGCGGCTGCGATTGCGATGCAGGCGATTCAGGTTTCATGCCGTCGAGTGGCTGGGCCATCGTTAAAACTTCGCCGCTGACCGGTTTGCCGACGTAGCCTCCGGCTTGCACCCAAACGTCTTTGACGCCGCTCAAAACTGGATGCGATGTCTTGTCTTCGACCAGCGTGATACGGGTGCTTTGTTTGTGGTTGCGACCGTAATGCCCCACCCAGGTCTGTCCCAGAACTTGATGTCCAAATCCGCGATCGTAGTTTTCGTCCTTGCTGTTGAATGAGTATCGGGAATAGGTCTTTCCTTCTGGTATTTTGAAAGCGTGCGTTGACGTCCGCATCCCAACGACCGGCCCTCCACGATTCAGATACTCATCGAGATGTTTCATCTGATCGTCAGGCAGGTCCTGAAACCTGAGAAACACAACCGCCAGATCTGCTGACTCCAATGCTTCAAGTCCAGGAATGTTCGAAGGCTTGCCCGCCACGATCTCGCCAGATTTTGGATCGATGTTAAACAGCACCGTGCACTTGAAGCCGTGATGCCTGGCCATGATTCGCGCCAACATCGGCAACGACTCTTCCGAGCGATACTCATGATCGCCGGCAATGAACACGATATGCTTGCCAGCTCCGATGCCATCGGAGCCTTCGTACACAAGGTTGTCAGCGTGCAAGTTTGAAACGGTGCCAAATGAAAACATCAAGATAAAGATCAATCGATAGATCATTGATTTTGCCGGTTTGAGAAATCGAAATGTTGCATCACCAACCCGCTTTGCGCTGGCAGCCGAGCAACAAACACTCGTGCAACCATTAGAAGCTGAGAGCAGCCTGCTTATCGATCACTTTTCGGGCGACGCGTCGAATTTCTGCCAATTCCATCCATATGTTTGTGAACTTCGGCTCTTCCGGAAAAGGCGATCGGTTTTATCAGGGGCATGGTAGAAACTGCCGCTCATTTTGGGTTAAGATGCATTTAAAATCCAGAGACCGTACCTGAACCCTCTGGGCAAGACATCCACTTCACTGTTTGACTCTGGAACTCCGAATGAGCAACTCCAAATCATCCCGTCGTCGTTTTCTAAAACAGGCAGCCGCAGCTTCCTTTGCAACACCGTGTTTTTTCAACAGCCCGTTGATGTCAGCCGAGTACCGCTGCCTCAATGACAAGGCTCCGATCGGCTTGATCGGGGCTGGCGGAATGGGGAAAGGCAACATGAGATCAGCCAAGGACTGGGTTGATGTTGTCGCGATCGCCGACGCCGACATCGGTCGCGCGAACAAAGCAAACGATGAACTTGGCAGTGGCAAAGCTGATGTTTCCCAGGATTATCGCAAAGTCCTCGAGCGTGATGACATCAAGATCGTTCACATTGCGACGCCAGACCACTGGCACACCAAACCCCTGATCGAAGCCATGCTGGCCGGCAAGGATGTCTATTGCGAGAAGCCCATGACTCTGACAATTGACGAAGGGAAACTGATTCGCAAAGTTCAAAAAGAAACAGGACGCATCGTCCAGGTAGGAACTCAGCAGCGAAGTCAATTCAATCTGTTTACAAAAGCAGTTGCAATTGCCGCCGAAGGTCGCCTCGGAAAGATCAAACGGATTCAATGTGCGATTGGAGGCGCTCCTGTCAGCGATGAAATCCCGATCGCAGAAGTTCCCAAGGAACTTGATTGGGACAGATGGCTGGGACCAGCACCGAAAACAGATTTGCGAAAAGCAAAAGAAGAATTCGTCGGAAAGGATGGCAAGAAACGCCAGAAGCGACGCAACAACTTTCACTATGAATTCCGTTGGTGGTACGAGTACTCTGGCGGCAAGCTGACGGACTGGGGAGCGCACCATGTCGACATCGCCATGTGGTCCCTTGCAGCCAATGGCCAATCGACCAACATCCTCTCGATTGATGGTTCAGCAAAACATCCTGTTGACTTCAAGAACGGCGTCGTTGTTCAAAAGGATCGCTACAACACAGCCAACGAGTTCCTGTTTACTGCTCAAATGGAAGGGGGCGTGGAGATCGTCATTCGTCACGACACGGACAATGGCTGTCTGATCGAAGGCGAGAAAGGAACGATCTTTGTGAACCGTGGAAGACTCACCGGGAAACCGGTTGAGGAACTGAAAGAAAACCCACTACCGGAAGACGCGATCAAGAAAGTTTACAAGAACCTGCCGATGGAGAGTCGGGGCAGGGGAGGTCACTGGCTGAACTTTTTGCACTGCCACAAAAATGGGCTTGAGCCAATTTCTGATGTTCATTCGCACATGCAGATGCTCAACCTGTGCCACCTTGCCGGCATCGCAGGAAGACTCGGACGCAAGATCGAATGGGACGCCTCGACCGAGACGATCACTGGCGATGACCTTGCCAATTCAATGTTGGCCAGACCCTATCGTAAGGGCTACGAGATTGAAATGAACGTAGCTGCCGCAAGCCACTAGCGATTGCCTGATCTTGCCTGGGAGTTTGAGGCTCCTGTCGAAACAGTTTTTAACTCAACCTCTCAACAAGTGTGCCTGTTATCCCGTTTTGTGAGCGGCAAGGCGCCATCATCCGATTACCGATAGTTGGCGCTTTGCCGCTTACTGTTTTGATTATGCGTATCCGGGATACTCCCGTTCTTTGGCGCCGCCAAACGAGGCGGTTTAAAATCTGAAACCAGGGATCAGAAAACTTCAGGACCAAACCATGACAAGAACTCTTCTCGTTTTCATTGCACTGGCTTTGTTCACTCAGTCGGCTGTCGCTCAAAAACACAAGATGGACGAGGCCTACAACCCTGTCGCCACGGCCAGGTTTGTCGAAGATGCAAAACCTCCAACAGAACCGCTGACGCTGTGGTATCGCAAACCCGCACTGAAGTGGGAAACAGAAGCATTGCCAGTCGGCAACGGTCGCATGGGCGCAATGGTTTTTGGTGGAGTCGATCGTGAGCGCATCCAGTTTAACGAGGAAACGGTTTGGGACGGCGAATACATTGATCGACATAGCCCTGACGGGCTCAAGGCATTTTCTGAAGTCAAGCGTTTGCTGTTTGCAGGAAAGAACAAAGAAGCATCCAACCTGGCTGGCAAAGCCATGATGGGTCAGCCCAAGCGGATCAAGTCCTATCAAACTTTGGCCGACCTGTTGCTGGACTTCCCGGACGCAAAAGAAGTCGCCAACTACCGCCGCGATCTCGACCTGACAACGGGCATCACCAAAGTCAACTACATCGTCGATGGAGTCACTTACACACGCGAGGTGTTTGCCAGTTTTCCGGATCAAGTCATCGTTGTTCACCTCACTGCAGATCAACCTGGCAAGATCAACTTTTCTGCCAGGTTTGACCGTCGCGACGCGTCTTACCATTCAGGAGACGACAACCGGATTATCCTTCGCGGCAAATTGAAAGTGGACTATGAAGCCCAACTCATACCACTGGCAAAAGGTGGAACCGTTACTTCCAAAGACGGCAAAATCAACGTCGAAAACGCTGATGAGGTCACGCTACTGGTCAACGGTGCGACCAGCTTTGTCAATGCGTTGAACCTCACAGGCGACGCAACGGCCAAATGCGAATCGCCACTTAAACCCGCGGCAGCAAAAGGCTTTGAACAACTTCGCAAGGACCATCTTGAAGACTATCAGAACCTGTTTTCTCGCGTGAAAGTTGATCTTGGAACGACCCAGGCAACCGACAAGCCCACCAATGAACGTCTTCATGACTTGAAGCAAAACAACGCATCTGATGACCCGCAATTGGCGGCGCTCTATTTTCAGTTTGGTCGCTACCTGCTGATCTCAAGCTCCCGGCCAGGATACTTGCCAGCTAACCTGCAAGGAAAATGGTGTCAAAACTACAAGGCTCCCTGGAGCAGCGACTACCATCTCAACATCAACTTTCAGATGAACTACTGGCCAGCCCAAACAACCAATCTGGCCGAATGTCACCAACCGTATTTTGATTACGTAGAAAGCCTCGTACCCTTTGGCGAGAAAACGGCCCGGGAACTTTACGGAGCAAACGGCTGGGTGGTGCATCACCTTTCCGACATCTACGGCAAGACCACGCCGGCCGATGGAGTCCACGGCGTTTGGCCGATGGGAGCAGCGTGGCTGTCGCGGCAATTTATGGAGCACTATCATTTCGGCGGAGATCGCGAATTCCTTGCCAGGCGAGGCTATCCGATCATGAAAAAAGCAGCCGAGTTTATGCTCGACTTTCTGGTCCAGGCTCCTGAAGGATCGCCCGGTGCAGGCCGTCTGGTTTCCAATCCATCACATTCACCTGAAAACAGCTTCATCAAAGCGGACGGCACCAGGTCCGTTTTCACTTACGCTTCGACGATGGACCTGCAGATCATTCACAATCTGTTCACCAACCTGCTGGAAGCCAATCGGATCCTTGGACAGGACGAACCTTTTGACGCCGAGTTCTGCCAAAAAGTCGAAGCTGCCCTGAAGCAGTTGCAGCCGATGCAGATCAGTGAAAAAACCGGTCGACTTCAGGAATGGATCGAAGACTATGAAGAATCGCATCCGAAACACCGACACGTATCTCACCTGTTTGGGCTGCACCCTGGAAGGCAAATCACCGCCACCGGCACGCCTGAATTTTACGAAGCCGCTCGCAAGTCGCTCGAAGCACGCGGCGATCGCAGCACAGGCTGGAGCATGGCATGGAAGATCAACTTTTGGTCCAGACTGCACGACGGCGACCGGGCTCACAAGCTGTTGAGAACCTTGCTGACCAAGGGAACGTTGACGAATCTGTTTGACACTCATCCGCCGTTTCAGATCGATGGTAACTTCGGTGGCACAGCAGCGGTTGCCGAAATGTTGCTGCAAAGTCACGCAGGTGAAGTTGAACTTTTGCCGGCACTCCCGGCTGCCTGGCCCGATGGATCAATCACTGGCTTGCGTGCCAGAGGAGGATTTGAAATCGACATCGATTGGAAAAACGGAAAGCTGGTTAAAGCAACCATTCGCTCACTGCTGGGCAATCCCTTGAAGCTGCGATACGGCAGCCAGGTCGAAACTCTCGAGATCCAAAAAGGCGACTCGATATCCTGGAGCAGCAAATAGGCGACGTCGAATGATTGCTTGATAGCGAGATACAGTCGCCGTCCCAGTTGCGGGCGATGATGAACTGTAACACAGCGAAAGAAACAACTGGATTCGGAAGAATGATGAAAGACTACCAAATGCGAACCCTGACACTCGCGCTGATGATCTCATTCGTAGCAGGCGCAACGGCGATGGGCCAGTTCGCTCACCCAGGCGTCGCTCACAGCAACGAGAGCATCGCCCTGGTGAAGAAGCAAATCGAGGCGGGCAAACAACCCTGGACCAATGCCTGGAAACAACTCAGCAACTCGCGCTATGCCTCACTTCAATGGAACCCAGGACCCTTCGAGAAAGTCGAACGGGGTGCGTACAACAACCCCGACATCGGTTCAACAGAATACTCGGAAGATGCTCGGGCGGCTCATTGCCACGCGCTTTGCTGGGCAATTTCCGGCAAGGAGGCTCACGCGGAAAAAGCCATTGAAATCCTCAATGCCTGGTCAGGTACTCTAAAAGAGATCGGTGAACACGATGCCAGATTACTGGTCGGAATGAGCGGCTATCACTTTGTGGTTGGAGCAGAGCTTCTCAAACACACCTCGGACAAGTGGCCTGCAGAGGAACAGGCACGATTTGAAACGATGCTCAGAGAAATCTTTTACACAACGATCAAAGATTTCTCCCCAACCGCCAATGGGAACTGGGATGCATCCATGCTGCAAGCCATGATCGCGATGGGCGTTTTCCTGGATGACCAGAAAATGTTCGACCAGGCCAAGGACTATTATTTGAAGGGCTATGGCAACGGCGCGATTGGAAACTACTTCAAGGAGTCAGGCCAGTGCCAGGAAAGCGGCCGTGATCAAGGCCATACGCAGATGGGACTGGAATTCCTTGCCAACACCTGTGAGACGGCCTGGATACAGGGCGTCGATTTGTACGGAGCATTGGACAATCGACTGTTGAAAGGATTCGAGTACACCGCAAAGTACAACCTTGGATCCGACGTACCATACGAAGCCTACAAAAGCGTTGAAGGACGTTATCACTACAAGAAAATTTCCGATGACGCGCGCGGCAGGCTGCGTCCAATGTACCAACGGGTGCACAATCACTACACCAACCGCAAAGGCCTGGAAGCTCCCTACACCGAACAGGCCGCCGTCAAGCGGCGCGACAACAACACGCAACGCAAAGATCATTCGAAACGACGTCGACGACGCAATCAGTTTGCATCTCCCCTTGATACGTTGATGTACTCAGGCCTGCCAACTGAAAACAACGAATCCATGAAAGGCAAAGTTGAGGCTGAAAAGACGCCTGTTGAAAGTGAGCAACCGTAGTGATCCGCTTCACTGGTCCAGAGACAGTATCTCGACAGAAAGTTCCTGGAACGTAGTGTTCTCACCGCCGCCTGAATCGGAGATCGGAAAGACGGACCAAACAATCCAACGGAACTTACCAAGTGACTTTCCATCCGCTGCACGCAAGGAGGCGGCTGTAAATTCAGCCTTCGCCTCTTTGGAAGTATCAATGTTGCCCAGCGGAGTGAACTTTTTCAAATCCCAACCGGGATCGTTCTCTGCGTTGCTGCCGTACAGATTGAGCTTTTGGATTCCACGGAAACCTTTTTTATTGTGGGACCAACTCGTGATGGCAGAAACAGGCTGCACTGAACCGAGATCCAGTTTGTAGGCTCCGTTGCGAATGCCATTTTTGAATACTGGTCCATATCCTTTGCTGAGCTTTCCATCGATCAGCGAGGCAACTGGATCGTTGCTGGTTTTCTGATTTGCTGTAACAACGCCGACACTTTTCTTCAGGCCAAGCTGCTTGAATCCCTCCGGAGCAGCGGCCGATTCCATCACCACTGACGAGCCCGACAGATTTGGCAACGCCTGCATTTCATAGCCGTCCAGGTCGACCGCTTTCGTACCATGCATTGCCCTGGAAACATCATTCTGAATCACATTGGGAACGTGCTGTTCCTGATCGGTCACAATCTCGAATGCCCAGGCATACCGACTCGAACCCGGATTCGCAGGGGGCGTGATCGCCAGGCCTTTGGATGTCATCTCCCATTTCGGGTTCGCTTCGGAGCCAAGCAATCTGACGGACTTCACACGTGTCGGTGGCCAACCAGCAGTGCCAGTAATCGTGAATGGTGACTCAGGTTCAATCAACTGAATCGCGTAGAGTTTTTTGCCGTTGGTTGTGAAGACGAGGTGTTCATCTTTCTGCTCAGAAACTTTCCAGTAACGACTGCCGTAGATCGCAGCTGCGTTGATCTTCAACCAGTCACCCATGGCTTGCAGTCGTTCGACTTGAGGTTCGGGGATCGTGCCGTCCGCTTTTGGCCCAATGTTGATCAGAAAGTTTCCATTGCGGCTGATCACTTCGACCATCTCATGGATCACGCTCTCGACTGACTTGTATCGATCACCCTGTTTGTAGCCGAACGAAGATCCAAAGGTCGTGCAACTCTGCCATTTTGGCCCGATGACTTTTAGCTTCAGATTGTCTTTTTCCAGACAGCCAACTCCGTCAGGCCAATTCCGATTTCCGCCCTTGTTGTTCACGTAGACGGCTCGTCCGCGCCGGGCCCCATGGTTCATGAAGTCCGTGATCATGCCGCGCATCTGATCGTCGAAGTACGCAATCTCCGGCTTCGCTTTTCCACGACGAACCTGATTGCCGTCGCGCGTGTAGATCGGAAAATCATCCACCCACAGCATGTCGGGCTGATACTTTTCCTCAATCTCTTTCCAGCGTGCCACATAATCATCAACGAACGCTTTGCTGTAGCTGAACGGGCCGTAGAGTGATGCGGCTTCGGGAACGCGCCGAATCTCCTCGGCAATGTCAGGACGCGGCTCGCTGTGAACCACATACTTCTCTAACGCAAAAAATCCTGTGTGGCGTTCGCGGTGAAAGGACGGTGCGTATTTGAGCCCCAGTTTGCGGACTGCCATGCCCAAGTCACCGACCAGATCACGCCTGGGACCTTTGTCGACCGCATTCCATGGAGTCAACTCCGAATCCCAGTTAGCCCACCCGTCGTGATGTTCGGCTGTCAGGACAACGTACCTGGCTCCAACATCCGAGAAAAGTTTTGCCCACTGGTCAGGGTTCCAGTTTGCAGCAGTAAATTCCGGAATGACATCCTTGTAGCCAAACTCTGGCGGCGCCGCCCCCCAGCGCTTTTCCATGTAGGGGTAATAATGTTTGGGGTCGGCATAAAACAACTTCGGCACGTGCTCCGCGTAGCCGCCGCCCTTGCGATAGCCGATCGCACTGTAAGGCCCCCAGTGAATGAAGATGCCGATCTTTCCGTCATCGAACCAAGCTGGCACTGGCATCGATTGAAGCGACTTCCAACTGCCGTCATAAAGATCCGGCGTTTCCGTTTCATTTGAAATTCGTTTGTCCGAATCGGATTCCTGACTGGGCGTTGGCGCGGCAGTTGCCACCCTGAAATGCAACACGACAACCAGGATCAAAAACAGTGCCTGTACTGTCTTGCTGTTTTCGCTCATCGTTAAGGTGCCTTTATTATTGCGTTTGCCAAATCAAAACATTCAAGCAAAGCCCTGTTTGCTGGGCCTACTCAACTCAACCACACTTCCCGATCGCCTCTGTGAGCTCATCACAAATGATGCCCACTTCTTCGATTCCCAGAGACACTCGAAAAAAGCCTTCCGTGATCCCGATCGCAGATCGAGCCTCAACAGACAGCCCCCGGTGCGAAGAGGAAGCTGGATGAGAAAGCGTTGTCGCGACGTCTCCCAAAGTCGGTGCGAAAGGAATATTTGGAGCAGCCCCAATTAAGGCATTGGCCGCATCCCGCCCGCCTTTGATCCGGAAACTGACCATGTTTCCAAAATTGCCACCCAACACTTTGCAAGCCAGTTCGTGATCCGGGTGATCGCTGCGTCCCGGGTAGAGCACCGTCTCAACGCCAGGCAATTCTGCCAGGTGATCCGCCAGCGCTGCCGCATTGGACTGGGCTCGATCGAAGCGCAGTTCAAACGAATGCAATCCCCGCTCTGCCAGCCAACAATCAAATGGACTCGGCGTCAGGCCCCACGTCACGGCGGCGTCGTAAATCGATTTTCGATTTTCAGGTTCACGGGCAGCAACATAGCCCAGTGTCACATCGGAGTGACCAGCCAGTAGTTTCGTGACCGAGTGAACGACAATGTCTGCATCATGCGAAAACGGCTGAAAGGCACGGGGCGTCGTAAATGTATTGTCGATCACCAGCAACGTTTTGGTTTCCCTGGCAATTTCCCCGATCGCCAAAATATCTGCCACTCGCAATGTTGGATTGGCGACGATTTCAAATACCATCATTTTGGTGTTGGGGCGGATCGCTTTCCTGACTGAGTCCACATCCGTTGGATCGACGAAGGTTGTCTCGATACCCATCCGTGGCAGGTCCTGATCCAACATCCGTAGCGAGCGACCGTAAAGCTGATCCGCTGCAACGATGTGATCGCCTTGCTGAACAAGTGACAACATCACCGCTGACATCGCGCCCATGCCCGATCCAGTGATCAGCCCACCTTCGGCGTTTTCAAGAAAGTCGATTTTCTCAGCCAGGACGGACGCATTGGGATGTCCTTCACGGGCATAGGTGAATCCTTCAACCTTTCCTTCGTATTGAGCATCAAGTTGATCCGCCGATGACGAACTGTAAACCACCGAAGGCGACAGCGGCGTGACAACGGGTCGACTGGCCGACGCAGGTGTCTGAACTCTTCGAACCACCGTTTTTTTTTGAGAATTCATTTTCTTTCCAACAGCCTGCCAGATTTGATTCAGCTTAAATTTGACCCATCATGTTAGCCTGGAAGGTCAATCAACAAACCGGCCTATTTGGATCGCTCAACATTGCTTTGTCAGCTATCCGTTGATGCAACCGACCAGCACTGTTGTTCGA
>CAYUNP010000015.1:44143-53544 GCA_964446085.1 uncultured Pirellulaceae bacterium | reverse complement strand
GCCGCCTTCGCCGCATGTGTTTGTCCCAAAGGGACATTTGTTACCCAGCCCGGCATGAAATGCCGGGATCCAGTGGCAACCTCGAACCAAGTGCCAAAGGCACGGCACATTTTCAGCCACATTAGCAGCGATTCAATGTTACAGCGCGGGCTCAAGCTGTTCGCTAAACGAATCCTGAAAAGAATCTTCAAACGAGCCGCTGACAGGCACGTCCATGTTCTGTCTGAGATACAGTTCGTTGACGTTGTTCATGCCAAGAGGCCAAATGTGAAACCGACCAGTTGAAGAATTGATCTGCCAATCGCCACGAATGCCATCGCCAGAAACCTTCCCAGAGTACATCACTTTGTGCAGACCAAGGTATTGCTTGACCCATGAGCAGAGACCAGTATCGAGGTCGTAGCTACCAGTCGCCACCCATGGGCCAACGTAGTCAGTACCTTCGCCGTTGATTCGCCCATTGGCAAAGGCCAAATACATGCTCATCCAACCACGTCCGCTGCGGTGAGATTCAAGATAGAAACCGTTCCATTCGCCTGTTGGCAGTCGGTTATCAGTTTCCTGGTCGTTTTTTCGATTCGTGTTTTCAGTCATGGCAAAGCAAAACGGTAGCGCAAAGTAAATCTGGACACAGCAATTAATGCGTTAAGGCTGTTTTAGACAAGGATACGTTGAATAACGGCCCGAAATACCGAACTCTCGCATGCATTCCACGGTGGACACATCGTCAAGACCTCTACCACGACGATTCTTCGCCCTTGGAGGCAGGTCCCAGTTTTCCTTTTACTTTGGCAAGCAATTCTGCAGGATCGTAAACTTTCCCGGCACGCACAACGGTCTGAACGTTGCGCGTATTGCGAATCTTCTCAAGCGGATTGCCTTTGATGATGACCAGATCGGCAACCTTTCCAACTTCAATACTTCCGTGATCCTTGTCGATCTTCAAAGCTCGAGCACCATTGATCGTCGCGATCTTGAGTGCTTCAGCCTCGGGAATACCATTGCGAACCAGAGCATCAAGTTCACGATGCACGCCGAAACCTGGCAGATGGTTGCCGTTGCTGACATGATCGGTTCCCAGCGTGATCATCCCACCGGCCTCATGGAACGCCGCAATCGTTGTCTGTTTGGCTCGATAAACGCGCTGGTAGATCTCCATGCCTTTCATCGGCTTTCGCTTTTTGGTGATCTCCTGCATGTGAGGCGTGAAGAACTCCCGTTCGTCAATCCAGTATTCGTACTCCTCATGCGTTTCCGGAGTCCGTACTCCCAGATAACCATAGGCGCTGAGTGTGCAGTCGAAGTAAACATCATTATCGATGAAGTGCTGACAGATCTTTTTGAATGCCGGAGTGCCCGCCTGGATGTTTTGCAGCGACTGATAGGCCGATCTGGAATCCGGCATCGCGTCGCCACCAAGGAAATGCTCGACACGGTCAATCCCCATCGAAACGGCGTCGGCTGGATTAACGCTATTGCGAAAGCCAGAACCGAGATGACCCGTCACCGTTAGTCCGTGTTTGTGAGCCTGATCGATCAGAACTTTTAGCGAATCCGGATCGATTGATTTCGCCTTGAAGCCGCCCGTTCCGTGCTTGGCCCAGAAGTCAACTTCATCGCGAATTTCCTGTTCCGGTTTGTCCGGACGCCAACCGGGACGGGCGCGACCGAAATAGGGACCGCTGGTGATCAAGCGAGGTCCGATCTGTTCGCCAGCAGCAATTCGCTTTCTCATGGCCATCATCGATTCGGGATCGAATTCGCCACAGGAAAAAGTCACCGTCGCGCCGTTGGCGAGATAGACGATGGGCATATATTCAAATTCTTCACGCCGCTTTCTGATTAACCGCACGTTGTAGTGTGCGTGGCAGTCGATCAATCCCGGCAAGACGAATTGAGAATCATCGAGCTCGATAACCTGTTTGGCGGTGGTCGCTTCAACGAACCGACCGTCGAGAATCGCGATGCCGGCATTGGCTTTCATCTCTCCCGATTCGACATCAAAATACTTCCCGCCTTTGATCAATGTGTCGGCATCCTTTTCCTGGCCGACTATAGCATCGCATTCGTGTAACCAACCAGAAAACACAACAAGCAAAACGAGACAGAGGTTTTTCATTTCATCATCCAATAAATGCGCGACTCAAAAGATCATTCTAACGCTTCGATGGGTGGTCCTTTAGTGGTTCAAACCTTCCGGAAATTTCTGCTTGCAAGGCACCTGGATCTGACATCATCACTAAAACAGTTGATTCCATTCCCGGTCGAACGACGACATTTCCCTGCCAGACGGCGTGGACTTCCTTTTCCCTGGTGGCTATGAAATTGACGACGGGTGTTCCACCAACATGAATCGTCAACCGACCAATGCTGCGAGCGGGTTCCATGTTGGCAACAGTCCCTCGATATTCGATGCGGTCGACAATGAAAACTTTGTCAGGTGGAATAAAACCACCTTGGAAATAAGTTTCATTTTCAGAATCGACGCCAACATACGAGTCAAAATCCAGAGCGACTTGCGATTGCTTGACCCCGTAGCTCGGAACAGATCCTACCATGTCGATTCCGACCTGACTTGCACCGGTCGCTCCTTTACGAGCCTGCAAAATCACTTTTGGCTCAGCAAGTAGGCCGATGGCTTTTCTTATCAGATCCTGTTCAGCGAAACCCGTTGCAAGCCTGACTGAATACGAGTCGCACTGCTGCATCACGGCTTCGAGTTGAAAATCGGCGATCTCCTCCCCCATAACCCGACGATACTCATTTTCAATCAGCAGCTGTCTTGCGTGATACTTCTGTGACAACGATCGATAGTTTCGCTGAGTCAAAATGAGCAACGTCGCCAGAGCAGCAATCGTCACGATCCATATCAGCGTCGAAAGTTTGAATTTCAAGACGACTCGCGATGCGAATTGAGGAGACTAAACCAGACTTCAACATAACGACTGCCTGACGACATGCAATTCTTGAGCCTCGGGAAATGAAGGCCAGGAACTCAGTTCGTCGTGTTACTCGCTCTTACGAACCCAGTCCGCGGAACTCTGATTCGCTGACAGAGTCTTTGAACTCCATTCCTTGCCGCTACGGATCTGCAGGTGATTCATCTGGTCGTCGTTTAACTCAAAGAACATTTCGTTCTCGATAGACCAGTTTGCTGCGTCACTTTTCGCATCCACTTCGAAGTACAGCCATCCTTGCTTGACCTTGATCTCTGAACCAACCCAACGAATATCGGCCGCGACAGGTTTCTTTGCCTTGTCCGTTTGCCCAGCTTGTTTGGGGATGAACCGGAACGACTGAGCAACATACTTCTTGAACAGTTCGTCGCGTTTCGTTTCGCCAATCGCGTCGATGTCGATCGATTTCTTTTCGATCTTCGAAACAGCTTTCTCGAGATCTTCAGGCCACACACACAGTGCGACCTCAAAAGTCTTACGAGTCGAGTTGTACTCGATTTCGGCACGCGTCACGTGAAACGGATGCGAAGCGAACGAATTGTCACAAAGGATTGTGGCAAATGCCAGCGCAACAAGAATCAGGAATCGTGGTTGGCGAATCATTCCTGGTCCTCACTTTTGTCGTCGTCCTCGTCCTCACCTTTTTCGTCAGCCATCGCCTTCTGCATCTGGTTCTTTTGCTTCGCCTGCTTGAACAGCTCAAAGCGAGATTTGACGATTGCGGGTGGAAACAGGTTGTTGCCAAGGTCCACGTCAGCTGTTTCCAGTTGGGGATCCAGGATGATTTTTGATACCTGTTTTTCGGTGATGATCATACGAGTCACCTTCTTGTTGTCCCGGGTCCAGATTTCTGCCGGAACAATAAATCGCTTTGTGGATCCGTCTTCGAATTCAGCGTCGAAAATGATTGGCATCACCAATCCGCCGATGTTTTCAAAGTCGACCAGGTAGAAGTTTCGCTTGTCTTCGAGAAGCTTCTTCTGCTCATCGTCGAGACTTTCAAGGAATCTCTCGTAGGTTTTTCGATCCGAATTGGTCACGTCAAGCGGATCGAACTCGTTGTAGAAGTCTTTGAGTTCAGGAAAATCATCGGCTCGTTTTTTCAGTTCCTTGTTCCGCTGCATCGAGAGCGTTTCAGGTTCTGCGTCACGCAGTTCTTTCTGGATGCCCTTTTCAACTTCCGGATCGCCGGTGCTGACATTGAGTTGGCGAACTCCTGTGACTGCAATGTCAACGTGATCGGTTGAGTAGAACCAGCCACGCCAGAACCAGTCCAGATCAACACCTGAAGCATCTTCCATCGAACGGAAAAAGTCAGCAGGCATCGGACGCTTGAACTTCCAACGAACGGCATACTCTTTGAACGCGAAATCAAACAGTTCACGACCGAGGATCGTTTCACGAAGAATGTTCAGTGCAGTCGCCGGCTTGGCATATCCGTTGGGGCCGAACTGAATGATCGACTCCGAGTTGGTCATGATGGGAACCTGATTGGCACTACGCATGTAGCTTGTAATGTCATCCGGTTCGCCGCGACGTGACGGATAGTTTTCTTCCCACTCCTGTTCGGCAAGGAACTGCAAAAACGTGTTGAGCCCTTCATCCATCCAGGTCCATTGACGCTCGTCACTGTTGACGATCATCGGGAAGTAGTTGTGGCCGACTTCGTGAATGATCACGGAAATCAAACCGTATTTGGTTCGGGGTGAGTAGGTGCCGTCTTTTTCAGGCCGCGGACCGTTGAAGCAAATCATCGGGTATTCCATGCCGCCAACGGGACCATTGACTGAAATCGCAACCGGGTACGGATAGTCGAACGTGTAGCGAGAGTAAACTTCCAGTGTGTGAATGATCGCGTGAGTGGAGTACTTGCTCCACAGCGGCTCACCTTCGTTAGGATAGTAAGACATCGCCATGACGGGTTTTTCACCGACATTGTGCTGCATCGCGTCCCAGATGAACTTTCGCGAAGAAGCCCAGGCGAAATCGCGAACTTGATCGGCTTTGAAGATCCAGGTCTTGGTTGCTTCGGATTCGCTTGATTCGTTTTCTTCGGCTTCTTCAGGTGTGATGATGAACATCGGCTTTTCAGTTGACTCAGCTTCCTTGAGCCGTTCACGCTGCGTCTCGGTCAGAACCTCGGCCGGATTCAGCAGGACGCCTGTCGATGCAACGACATGGTCATCGGGAGCCGTGATGCTGACGGTGTAGTCACCCAATTCCAGTGTGAATTCTCCAGACCCCAGGAACTGCTTGTGCTGCCAACCAGTGGTATCGGTGTAAGCACAAAGACGCGGGAACCATTGGGCGACTTCGTAGATGTAGTTTCCGTCTTCTTCGAACAGTTCACATCCCGCACGACCGCGGATGAATTTGCTTTCATTGATCTCGTAGTTCCAGTCAACCTGAAACTCAAAAGTCTCACCTGTCGCCAGGGGCGCCGGCAAGTCAACTCGCATCATGGTTTCAACGATCGTGTGTTTCAGATCGTTGTTGGACTGCAAATCCTTGCAGGCAGTGATGTTGAAACCGCCGTCGAAAACTTCTTTCGCCAACAGGCTCTGCATTGTTCGCATCGGAATACGATCGAAACTGAGCGTGCTGCGTCCGAAACGACCAGCTGCTCGACCACGATTCGCGGCGGACTCCGGTCGAAAGATATTGCCGTCGAGTTGCAGCCACAAATACTTGAGCTTGTCGGGGCTGTTGTTGGTGTAGCTAATTTTCTCCGAGCCACTCAGCGTTTGATCATCGTCGTTAAGCGCAATCGCAATCTCATAGTCGACCTTCTGCTGCCAGTACGCATGCCCTGGCGCACCTGACGCGGTCCGATAGGATCCCGGCGTTGGCAAAATTTCTTCCAGCTGACGAAATTTGTCCTGCTGATTGAACTTGCCGTTGTCACGGCGATTGGCTTGAGCTGACAGGCTGTCGGTGCAGCAAACGAGGGCGATGGCCAGTGAAATTCCGGCGACGACGAAAGACTTGAATGTCATGTTGTTCGTGAGTTCAGGAGTTTGGAGTTGAGTCAATCTGGATGCTTGTCCTCTGAAACAGAAGACACCTCTATCTTACTTCAACTTTCGAGCAAAGGTTAGGATAAATGTCCCCTTCGGACCCACTTGATCGCCGCCTGTTTGAGCGAACCAGTCCACTGATTTCAGGGGGTGAGACGTTTCACGAATTTCAGCCTCAAGACGGGCAGCAGCCGTATCAAACCTGCTGCATGTTTTTGGAGTCGAGGTTCAACTCGATACTGGAAGCAACATTGACCAGTGGCACCCTGGCTTGATTCTCCAACGCCTTCTCGAGAAAGCACTCCCAGCAGTCGACGAATGCATCGACAATCGCCGGATCGAAGTGCTTGCCGCGCTCACTTTCAATCAACGCTTTTGCTTCGAACGGGCACATCGCACTCTTGTAGATTCGCTCCGAAGTAAGTGCATCGAAAACATCGGCCACAGCGACAATTCGTGCAGAGAGCGGAATCTCAAGCTCTCTCAACTGGTCCGGGTATCCGGTCCCGTCGAACTTTTCGTGGTGGAATCGTGCAATCTCGGCAGCAATCAACAGGAAGTCGCAATACTGGGAACAGCTCGCTGCTTCGTCGATGGCATCGGCACCGATGGCCGCATGCGTTTTCATGACCTCAAATTCTTCTGTCGTCAAAGGACCCGGCTTCAACAATATGGAATCGGGAATTCCGACTTTTCCAATATCATGAAGGATGCTCGAACGAGAAACGTAGTCGATGTACGATCGGCTAATCTGGAGCGTGTAAGGTCCTGACTCCGCCAGTCGCTCAGCAAGAATGCGAGTGTAGTATTCAATTCTTTCGAGGTGCTGCCCCGTTTCCGGATCACGTGACTCGGCCAGTCGGGCCAGCGAGGTGAAAACGACATCCCGTGTTGACTGAATCTGACGAGTACGTCGTTGGACGATCGCTTCCAACAAAAGTTGATTTTGATTTGCCAGGCGACTCACATGCCAGCGTGAGACTTGAGCCGCAACCGTTTGGCGAAGTTCGAAAGGCTCGAATGGTTTTTTCAGAATCAGCAGCTGGTCAGTTTTTGGAAGCTCTTTCAGAATTTGCTCCCAACCGTAGTCCGAATAGGCAGTGCAAAGCACCACAGGAAGATCCGGAGCAATTTCCCAAATCCTTTTGGCGGTTTCAACGCCATCCCAGCCGGGAGGCATACGAACGTCGATGAGCGCGACCGAGTATGGATTCTCCTGTTCGATCGCCGCACGAACCATTTCAAAGCCCTGCTCTCCCTGGAAGGCCGAATCGATTTCGTACTGGAATTTCTCTGCTGCCGAGCTCTTCTGGGGCGGTTCACCGAAGAGCACTGATTCGGACTCGAGCAGTGCCGTGTCGACGACCTGCGGAGCGAGAACTTTGCGATAGTCCTGATGAATTGATTCGTTATCATCGACCGCAAGAATTCGCCATTTTGTGGGGGCGGAGTTATTCATTGGTTCAAGATGGGATGGAAACGGGAGAGGTTTGAAAGGCGATAAACTTTAGGCTTTCCCAGAGCCCCCTCTCGAAATAATGCCCTACTTCACGACTGGCAGTACAGGCAGTGCCCCGATTATTCCGGCTGCAAGGACCATGACGGCAAACTCAACAAAAACATGGCTATTTGATCGCCGTGAACACGGCCCTTATCTGCCGCTGAAGTGACTGCGGAGCCCGCACAAGGGCGAGTTTCTGCTTGGGCAGCAAAGACATCAAAACGCCTGGCTGATTCAGTTGGGCACCAAGAGAATCAAACATGATTCGATTTAGACGCTGGGTATTGAGTCTGCCGCCGGCCAGATTTCCGACTGGATATAACTTCAGAACGAAGATGTTGCTGCTCACTTCGGGCGTCGTCAGCCAAGCCGTTTTTTCGTCGGCAACGTAGATTGAAACCCCCAAACCATGCGCTGTCTCTCTAACCACGTCACCGATGGTTCGCTCCTGCATCCAACTGGGAGCCATCGCATCGGGAGTCCAGGCACTGCCGCTCAAAGATCGCCAGTCAGCAATCAGGTTAACACCTGTCTCGGAACCAAGCCTTTGCAAGAACTTTGCGACAGGAACACGAATCGCATTTTTACCTTCAAACGCTTTGGTGAAATCGCCAGCATCGATCCAGTCAACCGGCTGCAACAACGGCGATCCTTCCAGATTTCCGCCAGCGGCAGCTTTGATTCCGTCAATCAACTGGAGGATCTCTTTGTGAACCGCTGACAGGTTCCTGATCTCAAGCTTTCCATCAACAAAGCTGATCGTTCCTTCCCCTTTATGATCAGCCGCCACGTTTGCATCGACGACATCGGGCTTCCATGAACCAGGGTAAACCACTTGTCGAATAACCCGAATCAACTCTTCAGCTTCGCCCGGCCCTTCAACCAGGGCTGCGATGTCAACGGAATGTGCTCGTAGCTCAAGGTCCTGGACAGCCGTGACCCAGAATCCGTTATCAGTTTCTACAGCCGCAAGTCCAGCCAGCTTTGCAACTTCCCTGACGACTGCTGCAGTCGACTGATTTTCAACGGTGAGCGTTATCGGCGGATTGAATTCGAGACCGGCCGCAGCGAGGGCGGGCACATCGATGGTCAGGACCAAACCGGAAATCGCAGACAATTCGTGAAGCACTGTTTGAAGCGGCTGTTTGTCATAGTTGACACCCAACAGTATTTGATCCTTTTGCTTCGTCGCATCGGTGGGATCAAACTGCAGCTTCTCGAAAAAGTACTTTGGCGTTCCAACCGCCAACTCATTGCGAACAACCGAAGCAGCGCCCTGGATCTCCAGCAGCGAAGTTCCCGACTCGGCCAGGATTGATCTGAGTTTCTCTTCGCTCCCGGCTTCTCGATTCTCGACTTCATCCTCTGGTGGAATCGTTGGAGTTTCCTTTTCCGCAACCGCAGCGTCTCCAAAGCCTTCAACTTTTTTTTCCGAATTCATCGGCTCCGTTCCGGGAATCCCGGGCGGTGAATCTGGCACGCCTGCGATACTCGGTGGCCCTCCGATGTCTGGCGGAGCATCGGAGACTAACTCAGAGGGCGTTTCAGCAACCAATGGATCGGCGGAATCCAGCGCGGACTCCTTTTCGATTGGTTTCTCAGCGTCATTTTTCTTTTCAGGTTCAGGTGTGTTGACCAACTCATCGGGGCGTACAACATCAGCACCGTTGTCTCCTCCGTCTGCCACAATCTCATCGTCGCCCTTACCCATAAAACTGATGACCGAAATCACCACGGCAGCCAACACCAAAAGACTGCCAATCGCAGCCATGACCATGAGAACCAGACGTTGCTTCTTCTTTGTTGCCGGATTGACCCACTGATCTCCCGGAGCCGGCGAAGGAGGAGTCGCAACACTGCCTTGCTGAGGTCGCTGTGTCTGTTGTTGACGAGGTCGCTGTGTCTGTTGCTGGCGAGGTCGCTGTG
>CAYUNP010000015.1:21303-44043 GCA_964446085.1 uncultured Pirellulaceae bacterium | reverse complement strand
CGAGGTCGCTGTGTCTGTTGCTGGCGAGGTCGCTGTGGCGCCGGAACCTGCTGTCGCCGGGAAGTCGCTTGCGTCGGAGGAGCCTTCTTTGGCTGCGGTTTTTTCGCTGGTCGATTTTCAAGAATGGAATCCATATCCATCTCGTCAAAGCCACCCATGGCAGAGGTCTCTCCGATGTCGTGTCCTTCTGGCGCCTGAACCAGAATCATCTCGCGACATCGCGGACAAGCCAAACGTTGACCGATCGCCGAACGGTTCTTGACCTTCAGCTTCGCTGCACAGCTTTGGCAAACCAGTTGAAACGGCTCCACGAATTGGACTCCAGCGAACGAAACGGAAACTAACCAGACTCAGGCTAACAGATCATTGCGGTTTAATCTGAAAGTCTTCCGGCAAAACATAGCCTTTTTGTTCTGCCGCTGCACGCGTTGTTATTAAAACAAATTTCTTTCCCGGTGATTCATTGTCTTCGGCAACAACCCACACCAGTTTGCAATTCTGATCTGAAGCACCAGTAATGTCTTTATTCGGATTCGCGGAAACCATCACTTGCGTAAGAATTTCAGAGACCGACTGATTGGAGATTTCCAGTGGTCCGGGGCGTTGATTTTGTGTGATCCCATCTTTTTGCAAATCGGTTCCTGCAATTCTTATACTGAATTCAAACGGTAAATCCAGGTATTGATCCGAAATTTCTTCACCAATATCGCGAAGTAAAACATTCAGATCTGGTGGGTTAGCGATGTTTAGATCCCGTTTGGACGCCAAAAGTTCCTGTAAATTCTGCGGAGTCTTCGGTTTTTGCAAACTTGCCAGATCTGCCTTTTGAGGCTCGAAGGCGATCGCCAATTCGCATGCCGTAAACAGATTGTGCATCGCTCCCGGAGGAAGCCACGCATTGCCGACCACTTCTCCGAATTCACTGTCCCACCTGAGCTGCCCGGAAAGATCGCGGAGCATTGCCCCGAACCGCGCCCGAACCGGTTCCCAATAAGGCAATGCCTGCCGCTGCCCCAGTGACACCTGAACCTGTTGCAGAGTTGAACTTACCCGCTCACTCATGGTCGTCGCCGTTTCGCCAGGCTTCAAGTCGGTCGTGTGGTCAATTCGAAGCTCCAGATAGTCACCTTCGTCGAAGTGCAAACTGGCAGAGACGCCGACAACTGCCGCCGGCAACATCAAGCGAAATTCGTTCAGCCATTTCTTTTGACCGGAAAACAGTTTTTGGCCTTCGGTGTTAAAAAGTGCAATGACCGGAAGCACCAGGTTCACGTCACGATTCGAATCAGAAGAAGCGACCAACTTTCGTAGCGTCCCCGACAGCGCAGCGACTTCACCACCTGCAACCTGCTGTACTCTTTCCGATGGTCCCACAAGAAATGAAATCACATCGCCGTTCTCATCCGTTTCGTTAACCCACCAGGCGTCTCCCAGTGTTTTCCCGAATCCATTTTCGATGCCTGGCATCGGCTCAGGCTGACCCCATTTTGCCAAACACTGATCCAGCGAGACCGGTTTGAAGAGCTTCACGGAGACCGCGGATTCATATTCGAACTTCAGATCGCTATGCAGCGAGATGATCGACGACTCGATTTCAGCAAGCGGAAAGCCAATTCGCGATTCAAGTTGCCGAAGCATCGAATCAACTTGCGGACCAAGCGACTTGATGCTGCGAAGCCCCGACTCTGATTCGTGGATCGACCTCCAGCGTACGGCCGCAACCATTCGCGGCGACGGCGGCACTGTACTCACATCAATTGGAAACCCGGTCGTTGGTGATTCCCACAGCGTTTGCTGATCGTCGGCGATGAGCTCCTGCACATAGCTTTGACTGGCAGTCAACTCAGCGAGTTTCTTTCTTTTTGCTTCAGACGACAAGGCTAAAGCATCAGGTGATTCGTCCTCATTGACCGCAACTTCCGGACGCGGTGGATCAAGTTTCTTCAGGTTCGCCAGCAGTGCAGCCACGCCGAGCAAGATCGCAAAACCACAGAGTGTTGCCCCGAGTGACAACGCGACAGGCCATTTCCTGCTGTGGCGCGCCGGAGTAACGCTCGCAGCGTCCTGATCCGATGCCATCTCAGGAACTGCTTCCTCGACGACAGGCGAAGGCTTTTTCCAGGGAGAAAGACCGGCAACAAAAACAGCTTCCGTGGGCAAAGCCTTGCTACGATTTCCTTTGTCTCCATTGGTTGCGGAAACTTGCAGGACGCGTTTCAGGAATTCCTTCGCGGTGAGCGATTGATCCGCAGTGACTGACTTCAGAATCAGCTTGCCTGTTTTGTCCGACACATCACGCGACCGAAGTGCTGTGAGGAATTTGGATGTGGCCTTCGAGATTTTTGCGGCTTCGGGAGCATCGCGTCCAGTCAACAGTCGAAACAACATTCGACCAAGAGAATTCGTATCGGTTTCGTTCGATTCCAGCGGCCCGTTCCTCAACGGCAGAAGCACTTTCGCACTTCCCTGTTTCACGTTCGGGAAGACATGTTCCAGTGTCAATGCTCCATGTCGAATCCCATGTTCCTCCAACGCAACCACCGCACCGGCGACCTGCTGGATAATGCCCAGTGCTTGCGATTCGCCAAGGCGTCGCTTCAGCGGCATTTTTTTGGCCAATGAATCACCAGCAACAATTTCCGTGGCAACGAATCGATAGGCTCTGGTGACAACACATTCGTAGATTCTGACGACAGCGGGACTGTTGAAAGTCCTGGCTTGTTCAACAAGTTGCTCAATCGCGTCCCACGTCTTCAGATCCTCACGCGTGGAGCCAGAAAAAAAGTGCAGCCACACAGGATGTGATGTCTTCCGATCGTAGGCCAGCCAAACGTCTTTTTGCGAAGTAGCTTCCTGAAGCCGATACCGTCCAAAATCAAAAGGGCCAGCATGCCCCGACAGCAGAACTTCTGATTGCAGCGGAGTCAGAACCTTTTCTTTGACAAGCCATCTGGCGATTGCGTCAGAGTCGACGTCCGTCGTTGATGACTGGCTGTTCTTTTTTAACGCCAAGAACTGCGCCGGCGCCAGCAAATCGCTTTCCTGAATAACTTCCCAGAGCTGGTCAATTCCGATTTTAGGGTTCTGCGTCATGTACCGCTGGGTTTTCAGGCCAGATTCCAGGGCGGGATGATTGGTCGATCGAAGAATTTGAGGGCCATCCGATTGCCGCAATCTTTGATTACCTTTATTGTAAATCAATCATCCATTCTGGCGAACCGTATACAGGCTTTCTCCGAAAGTTCTTTCATACTCTCATGAATAATCACGCACCACGCAAGCATCACATGAACGCGTTTGAAACCGTTCAGCATTACTTCAACAGAGCCGCAGATCAGCTCGATCTCGATCCTTCCTGGCGGACACTGATGATGATGCCCAGTCGGGAAATCACCGTCGAAGTTCCTGTCGAAATGGATGACGGAAGACTGGAGACTCTGGTTGGTTTTCGTGTGCAACACAACAGTGCTCGCGGCCCCATGAAGGGAGGCCTGCGTTATCATCACGAAGTCGATCTGGACGAAGTTCGCGCACTGGCATCGCTGATGACCTGGAAGACCGCCGTCGTCAATATTCCCTACGGAGGCGCCAAAGGAGGCATCTGCGTCAGCCCCAGGAATCTCAGCACCAAAGAGAAAGAACGGATCACTCGAAAGTTCATCGATCAGATCCATGAAATCATCGGACCCGATAAAGACATCCCGGCTCCAGACATGGGAACTGATTCGAGGACCATGGCGTGGATTCGCAACCAATGGGAAAAGTACCATGGCTTCAATCCGGCATGCATCACTGGCAAACCGGTTGAGGACTACGGGGCCAAAGGGCGCGAGGAAGCCACAGGGCGCGGTGTCGGGATTCTTGCTTTTAAACTGTTGCAGCGCATGGGCCACAAGCCCATGGATACCCGCGTGATCATTCAGGGGTTTGGCAACGTTGGTTCTCATGCCGCAAAATTCATGTACGAATCAGAGTTCAAGATCATCGCCATCAGCGATGTCACGGGCGGATATATCAACGAAGAGGGCATCGATATTCCCGCGGCGCTGCATCATGTGATCGAAAACAGAAATCTCGATGGGTTCAAAGGCGCAAAGAAGATCAGCAACGACGACCTTCTGGTTCAGGATTGCGAGCTACTGATTCCGGCTGCTCTTGGTGGCGTGATTCACTCTGACAATGTGAACGACATTAAAGCCAAAGTGATCATTGAAGGAGCTAACGGGCCGATCGATGCTGATGCCGACGAGGTGCTGTTTGAACGCGGAGTTACGGTTCTGCCCGATATCCTTGCCAATGCGGGTGGCGTCACGGTGAGCTATTTCGAATGGGTGCAAAATCGACAGTATTACAGCTGGGATTTGAACCGGGTTCGGCAACAACTGGACGCGATTCTCTCTTCTGCGTTCGAAGAAGTCTGGCAGCAGGCTCAGGAAGCCCAAGTGAGCTTGAGAACGGCCGCCTTTATGCTGGCCGTCAGTCGCGTCAAGAAGTCAATGGAACTCGCAGGATTCTAGCGAATTAGTCAAGTCCTCTTATCTGCGTATCGATCTCGACGGCCAAAGTGTCCATAAATTAACACAAAGGAGTAGCTACTGGCCAGACGTCCGATTAATATTAGGAACATTGGGGATTTTGGGATTTTTTGAGTGATCCATGATGGGGTTACCAGGACCTGTTTGTGTGCTGGTAGGCAAATTGGAATTCAGCACTTTCCCCTCGTTTAAATTTTTTCCTATTCGAGGTACTGATGAGACATCATATTTTGACTGCAGTGATTTTTTCACTGATTTGCAGTGCAACTTCTTTTGCACAAAGTGGTGCGTTTTCGACGGACCCTGACTTGTTTTGTGAAACAGTTCCGGGCGATGTTATCGACATAGATTTCGGATTGTTCGTCACCGAAGACGGCACATTGCTCGGTGATATTGCGGAATTCGCTGACATAATTGAAAACAATCAAGTTTTGCCATTTGGAACGGTTTCACAGACAAACATTGAAAACGACGGGATTTTCACCGTGTCCGTTAACGGCTTCGACTTTATCAGTATGCCAGCGGACTCGATCTCGACGCTCACATTCAATCCAGACAATGGGGCAGTGAATGGATTTTGTATGCGGTTTGCCAATCTTATTGCCGATGTGCGAATCTTCGACGGCGAGACCCTTGTTGATTCGATCACAACCGAGTTAGGTCAGAATACTCCGGAAGCTGCAGAGACTTTCATCTGCTGGGAAAACACCGCTGGAGTCAACGTTACTCATGTTGAGTTTGCCGTGAATTCCGACAATGATTTTTCGGTAAATTTCGATTTCGCTTTGTTAGAAGGCAAGGTCGTTTTTGAGCCACCAGCTCCCGAGCCGGCAACATGTTTTGAGATGTTGGGAGACGTCCGCAGCGACGTTGTGGCGTTGTTGGCAGCTGCTGATCCTGACAGCTCCGATGCATACTTCCTGGACAGTGCTGCTGGCTGTCTCGCCTGGATGCAAGATGACATCTTTTGGGAGCAACCATCTGGTAACCGCCTCACGCGTTACGGTGGTTCTTTATTCGTTGGTGCTGCTTACACGGTTCTATATCTTGAGAGCGTCGATGACCCTGCAGCTGATGCGATTATTGACGGCCTTCTCGATGTCCTGGAGTGCATTGTCGACAATGAAATTGCTTATGCCATTGAGAACGACGGGCACGACTGCTTCATTGAAAACGCCGAGTACTTTGCAGAACTTGGGGATATCATCGACGACGATTTCGACAACGAGTTTGTCGCGACGCTCGCTTATCGCCTCGCATGGTTGAACGCTTTTTACGCAACTGAGTATTAAAGCGACCTGCTGAGAAAGCACTGCTAAAAAAAATAAGCCGACCTGAAATTTCAGGTCGGCTTTTTTGTTTGGACTACCGTCAAACTTACAGCTTTTTGTTTACCGCTTCAGTAGAAGCCAGCTTTTCGTTTTTCTTGGCAATCAAAGTCTGCAATGGACCAACATTACTTGCTCGCGCGGGCCAGGTTGTGCGAACGGAGGTTCCTGCAGGGGTTTTAATACCACTGTTGAACCAGAACCATCCACCAGAAATGATTCCAACAACTTCGTTTTCCTGATTGAAAACGGGGCCACCGGAATCTCCCGGCAACAGCGGTACGTCAGCAAAGATCTTCTCAAGGCTCGATGGCGAAGAAGCTTTCGCCGAGAAATGTCGAATGCAGCAACTCAACTGCGATCCTCCACCAAGCCCGGCAAACTCAAGCTCATCGCCGCTCTCGATTGGATCCGTTGCGACGGGCGAAGCAGGAACACCATCGGGCACCCAAACCCACAAGAGGGCAACGTCTTTGTGCTCATCAGAGTGAACGATGCGACACTTTTTTGCCCGTTTGCCATTGCGAAACTTGACTTTAATCTCCCCTTCGCCCTTGTCGTCCTGAACGACATGAAAAGCAGTCAACACGTAGCCTTCGTGCCCACCTTTAAGAGGCTTGGTTTCGTCGATTTCGACGACGACTCCCGTGCCAACGCCACCAGCCGAATGAATCTCGACGATGGAGTGATGATGCTCCGCGATTGGCGTCCATTTCCAGAGGCCCGAGTTTTTGCCAACCTGGGCATCGGACGTCGCGCTAAATGCACCAACGCAAAGAATGGCAATAACAGTCGTTAATTGCCGATGTAAACCTGAAACCTGACCCATGCTGCTGCCTCCGGCAGAGCGAACAGGTCCCATTCCGTTCGAGTGATCCAATTGATCCTGGTTCGATTTGGCAGAGCCCGCCCGCCGCGAATTGTCATCCGTGAAAATTCAATAGTTCTTTCGTATAGGTTCAGATCGGCAGTCGCAATAGAGAAAGTTTAGCGCCGTGTACGATTACGGGTTATGCAACCGTTGCGAGTATATAGGCGTCTGCATTACCCACGTAAAATGCTCAATTGAGGGAGGCTGCCCTTGGGCAACTGCTGGCGAAAGGACACTGGCGCCGGAATTGCTATCACCCGACTATTTGACTGTTTCACCAGAGATCTCGATTGCCGCATCGGCACGATGTCGCGTGGAAACCAAATCAAAAAGCCGGTTGGTCTCAAGCTCACGCAACTCAAAGGCAACATCATCAAACGTTTTTGAGCCAGGTTCTATTTCAATGCACCTGATCAAGTGAATTCCATACTGCGACTCAAACGGCTGCGAAAATTCCCCTGTAGCCAGACCGAACGCCACACGAGTAAACTGCCGTGGCATGGGACCTTCGTACCCGATCCAGCCAAGATCACCCTCTTTTGCAGCAGACGCAGCTTGCGAATGAGATTTAACCGCGTCCGCCCATTTGATGTTCCCTTGCAAAAGCTGTTGCCGAACCTGCATCGCCTTGGCGGTGGTTTCCTTGTCTTTTTGCTTCCAAAGAATCTGGGCGACGTGATACTTCGTTCCGTCAAAGTACTTCCGCTTCTCTTCAAACTGTTTTTCCAGGTGTTCCACGGTCACGTACTTTGTCACGTACCTGCGCCACGAAAACTGCCACTCGAACTCCTGACGCAACTCCTGCTCCGACAGTTGAATTTTCTCAAGGTGGCTTGGGAGGGTCTGCTGAGTCAACTCCAGCCGTGACTTCAACTCCATAATCGCATTATCAAGCTCTCGCTCACTGGTCCTGAATTTTCCGGTGCGCAGGTGTTGCAAGATGATCTCACGTTTGACCATATGCTCGATGCCGATCTTGATAACGGACTCATCACGCTTTTCCCGATCCGCAAGTTCGGGCAAATTCTGAAACGATCGATCCAGAAAATGATGGACGACGTTGAGCGAGATCGCGTGGTCGTTCACAGTCGCGACGTGTTCGGACTGCTGCGCAACGGATATCGCGCTAACGGCGACCCACAGGATGAAGCCAAAGATTGCATACCACAAGCGAATCACGGTAGCGGAATATCCTTCAAGGTGATTTCGGCAGGCACCGAGACAATGGCACCGGGGCTTTCATAAAGTAATCCAAAGCGAGTGGGTTCTTCGACAAACAGATACTGAATCATGAGCCCGTCTTCGTCCATTCCTCCGCCCTGATGGCCAATCGAAGGTTCTTTCTTGCCCGCTTCATCGATCAGGAACAGGGGATTGTCATAAACCCAACCGAGATGCGATTCAAATCCTCCTTCACTGGATTCCATGGCGATGCGCACATTGACGGCGTACAGGTCTTCATTCGCTTCAAAACCCAAATACTGCACTGAGATCCCTGCTTTGCTGATGACTGGATCACCTTCAATTCCACCCAACCTGGCAAAGCGAAACTTTTCACGACGGCCTGGCAACACGGCATCAAGCTGCCCCGTGACTGAGGCAATCTTTTTAATTTCCCGATCCACGTTCTCAAGCGTCAACGACATATCGACCTGATTGACTCCTTGCTGCACCGTTCCCGAGAGAACCTGATCGGGATTGGAAACTTTCAATTCGTTCCCCTCCTCATCGATCACTTTGACTTTGCTCAAAGCCATGTCAATGGAAATTGGGCTAAGACGTGGTTCCCACTGAATTTCCAGATCGACTCGCGTGTAATCGAGTTCCGGTTTGCGCAGGTTCTTCGCTGAAGAGACGCTGATGACTCTGATACGAAAGATACCTGATTCATCCAGCGGCAGAGGAGTTTTGGTGATGGCTTTGTCCACCATCTCAGGATCAACGCCGGGTTTGGGTACGACGCTCATTTGTCCCAACGCACCTCCGTAAACGGTGGCTTCCAAGCCGCCCCGAGACGTCAATTCGGCAAGCGCGGTCCAGAATGTGGCATCTTTCAAATCGAGGTCGATCTGTTTTTCGAGGTACACAGGATCGTAGCCTTCGGCCAGCGCAATCACATTCCCGGTTTGTCTTTTGATTTTCAAAAATGCATCTTTAAGCGACATTTTCCCGTCGAGCGTAATCCTTGACGGCGAAATGGCTTCCTCAATCGCAACCTGTTCCAGCTGCTTGCGCACTCGAACAAGTCGCTTGTTCAGGTCTTCTTCAAAATCAGGAGATGGATCAGCAATGTGATCCAGTGCGGCAGTTCCCAGTTTGATGATTTCTTTCTCGGCTTCGTCCCGCTCTTCGAAACTGGCGGCTTTCAACTTCTCATGAAGTTCATTGACTTCATCAGCAACAGCCATTTCTTCTGTTTGCCCCAAAGCGACTGTACAAGAAAGCAGCTGCACCGTGAGCAGTAAAACAAACAACCGTGCTATTGTCTTTGCTGAGAGCATAGAGATCCCCGGCGATAGATTTGAGTGAGCGGCAAACTGGCCCTGAAGCTGTTCGTTCTCGCAGATGTTCCTGTTAAGAGTATATCGAAAACCAACACGTGGTTTCAAAACTTTGCAAATTTTGTTTGGCCTTTGGAGGCAAACTTACAAAATGCGACAGCTTCCAAGGAGTAACAAGGGCCAAACGAACATTGCCCCAAATTCGAACGGACTGAATCAGTACCGTTTCCAATTCGGGGCAAGGCAGGCTTCTGGCAGTTGACAACTGAAACTAGAAAGGGATGTCGCCTTCGTCATAGGATTCTGCAAAGGCGTCGTTGGCCGAGGAGGCATCTGCCGCCGCTGCACCACCGCCACCGGAGACGACTTTGAAACTGAAAGCTTCTGCTGACAGGAAGTATTTGACTTCGCTGTTCGCATCTCGCTGCCATTTGCGGCCAGAAAGCTGGTAGCTAATCTCGACTTCGTCGCCGACTTTCATTTCGTCGACGGTATCGCAGGCATCGCGCAAAAAGTCGACAGGAATGTAGTTCGTGAATCGTCCATTGTCTTTTTCAAGAACGACGGTTCGCTTACGAAATCCTTTTTGGCCAAACGATTTTGTTTCTTCGATAACGTGGACGATGCCACGGACTGTGGAAGCTTCACTCATTTTTATTCGGCCTGCGGGTTAGCGAGACAGGCCGCCCTGTACAATTCGATGTTAATTTCGACAATGCTTGTCGGGCACCATTTGACGCACTGCCCACCAAGTTGTCAAACCTCGAATTTTCATTTCTCAATCAACACGCTGAAATTCACCATGCCCAAGAAAATTGACTGGAGCTACCATCGCCGTGGCTGAAAAACGTGCACGAAAACGCAAGAGTTTCTTGCCAACGCCGGTATCGAGACGAAGACAGAAGTCGACGCAAAAAAGGAGACACATCAGAAGGACGATGCGATTGGCGTTTTAAAAAAGGCGACTCAGTTGCTGTCCGCACGCGGAAAGAAAGTCGTCGAAGTTGATCTCAGGAAGACTGACCTGGGCGAAGAAGAGATCCTGAAACTTGTGCTGGGACCGACAGGCAATCTGCGTGCACCCACGTTGCTGGTGGGCAAGAAGATGGTCGTTGGCTTCAACGAAGAAATGTACAGCGAAGTGTTTGAAGCTTAGTTTGCATGGCTGGTGGCACAGGCCACCTGTCTTATCCAAAAATGAGAACCCAGGATTAAAGGTACGTGATGGCTGATTTGGATGAAGCGCTTGTTTTAGTCGTGGCCAATTTTCGCGGCATCAAAGACAAAAGCGGATCACCATATGTTTTGCATTGCATCCGCGCGATGATGGCAGTCGAATCAATGGACGCCAAAATGGTGGCTGTCATGCACGACCTGATTGAAGACACGCCGATGACTTTGGAACAACTTCAGGAACGCGGCTTTTCAAAAGAGATCATCCGAGGCGTTGACCTGGTGACCCATAGAAGTGATGTCACTTACCCGGATTACATTGTGGCCATAAAGGGGAATCGGATCGCGACTGAAGTAAAACTTGCTGACCTGAAAGACAACACTTCGCTTGACAGAACCCTTTACCGGGAAGGCAGTAGTGAGAAAGACTGCATCAGAATTCAAAAGTACCTGTTGAGCTATCAGTTTCTGACAAACGCGATTGATGAATCCAGCTACCGTCGGCAAATGAGTGCACTGTGACCGATAGTGGGTGTCGACAGTCGAAGTGAACACTGCGGCGAGACGCCGCAGCCACAACTTCGAATCCTAGGCACCCATCACCATTTCACTGACCGAAGAACGCTCTTCCTGCTCGGCGACCTCCAACCCGTTGAGACTCGCCAACTCCTGGAGATGATCGTTGAACCGACGCGTAAACAAAAGTGACTCCGCAGATTCACCGCCCGAGATGTCGATCTTGTTCACGATCATCCCAGGCTGAATGGTCATCCTGTGCACCGATTTGGAAAGCGCATGGGTCCTCGTCGGCAACAGCAGTCGGTTCTGACGAAGTTCCCACGAATCACCTGTGTCGACCAACTGCAATCGCTCCCTTGCAGCGAAAGGGCCGACACCCGTCTGCGGGAAAACAGTCAACGTTTTTCCTTTTGGCATGCCGTAACTCTTTTGCACCATCGCCCAGACCGGATCGAAAAGAATACTTCTCATATAAGTCACCTGTCGCTTGACCCAACGGAAAGCGAACAAGCAAGCTGCGAAGATCACCAAATTCAACATCGTTGCCCAAAACGGACTCCAGGCATAGACCGCCATCAATACGGCACAGACCGACTTGTTAGCGGCCTCCAACATCGCGTCAACAAATGGAAACGGCATCAGCCAAACGGAAACTTCAAAGAAGAACTTGACCGTGTTGATCACAACAATGTTGATGATCGCGGCAATTGAAAACAACACATCCGCCGACATCGAAAAGAAGCCGCAATGAACCATCGGCACCGCTGCCATCGCGGTCGCGTCGCCGGCAACCGGATCCGAGGTTGCCGATGCGACACGAATCACAATGATCGCAATGATCCCCGACCAGGCTTCCAACTGATCGATCGCCTGGCCAACAGGTTTGCTGACTTTCGTCAAACGAGGCAAAGAAGTCACCACGGTCAGGATCACGAACGCCCACAACACCATCGGGTTTTGCAGCACCGGGTTGTCGCTGATGAATCCGTTAAACGGAAACCAGTCTCCGCCGTACTGGCTGATGCCACAAAGGCATGCCAATCCGAAAAATGGCGAGATGGCAATCGGAGCCAATGGCCCCAACCACTCCAGTGCCGAAACCGAACCAACCAACTCAGTGACTTTTTCGTGATCCGCCGCCGACATCGGATCAGACCGAAACTCCTGTGGAATAATATCTTCCAGTTGAGCCGTTTGAATCTGAGCTTGAGGCTGCACTTGCAAAAGTGATCCGATTGCGACCAGCGCAACGAGAATGCACATCATTCGCAAAGTGATCGTCCTGTAGTTCGGTGCGTGTCGTTCAAGCATGGCAAGCTTTGGTTGGTGAAAGTGGTGGACGTAATTCTACTCAATTACGTTCCGAAACCAATTCTACGCAAATGCGGCCCAAAACCGAAACATCGATCACGATGTCCCGCCGATTCGCCAAAGACACTTCATCCCATACAACTATTTGGCATCATCCCAGTCCGCGTCGATAGCCCGGATACGGTATTCTCCTCCCGATCCCCTGGAAGAAACCACCATCGTCACGCGACCGTCTCGCGGAATTTGGAAAGCAACCAGTTGCTCGTCGCGGACTCCACGACTGTTGCTCGCAATCTGTCGCCCTGAGGAATCGTAAACCTGTACTTCAGGAGAAAACTGCGACGATCTGATATTAACGATAACCGATTTTTCTGCTTCGCCTTCCAGCGCCCAGTACGCTTTTGAATTACGGTCCATTTCGCTGGAAGTTGATTCTCCGATCGCGATTTTCTGTTTTGGAATCTCGACAAAGTCGAATTCGTACTCGCCGCCGCCTCCATTGCCAAGCGACATGACCTGCCAGCGATAGTAGTCGCTCCTGGTGACAAGGTACTCGATTTGGCAATTTGTCGAATCACCAAAATCATCGTTTTCAATGACCCTCGAACCCGTCCCGTCAAATAGTAGAAGCACCGAATCAAATGCTTCTGAACGCAAATCGAATTTCACAAGATCACCTGCCGTGGCGTCGAAACCGTAGTAGGCAGCGCCGCCAATCTTGATCCTGGATTTTTCTTTTGTGTTGGAAGACAGATCAACCGTTGGATCTTTCATTTCAATGTTGATATTGCTGTCTGAAAAATGCGTGTGAGTTTGAAGAAGAAACTTGCCCGTGCGACCGAACACAACTGCGTAGGTTGTGAACTTGCCTTTGCTGGCAACCGGCAAGAACATAAGTTCCGGTCCAGATTCTTTTCTCGCATCGAGTCGTTTTTCATTGGGGTCATTCGGCGGCGAAAAAATGATTCGCGATGACGGATTCTTCTTTCGTGAAACAGTGATCAATTCAAACTGGCCTTTCTGTGCGTCAATTTCCCAATTGTGCAACGTGCCGCGTTTCGATTTGTAGCTCTGCGACTCTCTTGACTTCAGCGAACCAACAACGGCCGGGCGGACTTCAACTGAAGCCGTCGATTCCTGGATATGTTGCGAATGAACCAGGTACTCCCCATCGCGAGGAATTAGATAGGATCCTGCCCATTTTGGTTGCACGATGTTTCCGTCGGGGTCGTAGAGTCTTCCACCATGCGCGCCGACAAGTGTTATCCACTGGCCGGACTTGCCGTCAAAGAAAAAATTTGCGTGTCCATTTTTACCTGTGACCGTTGTTACAGTTTTGCCAGGACGGATTGGCCGAGCATTGAATCGTTGGACAGAAAGCTGATAGTTTCCACCACCCTTCATTTCGTAGCCGTGCACACGAATCTTGTATTTTCCCGCGGATGTGATTCGATGACAAAAGTTACTGTTGCTGCCCTTTTGGTCTTTGGAAAACAACACTTCATCTTTTTCGTTCTTGACTTTGGCCAATCCGATCACCGCATCGAATTGATTCGTGGTGACTTTTACGATGAGTATTTCGTTTTTGTCAGCGTCGAGCGCCCACGTATCGATCTCTCCAAGCGTCAAAAATTTCCCCGCCGACTTTTGGTCACCAAGATCCCGCGCCGATTCCTGAGGTGAGCCATTTGCCAGCGATCCCGGAATCGCACAAAAGCAAACCAAAAGAAATATCAACACTGCGGGGAAACTGGATTTTGCCATTGGACCGAACTCTCGAAAGGAAATCTGGACGTGCTTTCCTGGGAAGTACCAATGGGCCATCCCTGATTCCATCAATTTTGAAAATTCATTGAATCTTGGCTTGGATCACTCCGCTGCTACTGTGCAGCAAATGAACGCACAACGACATCGTTTGTACATTCCTCGAACCAGTTACCTTTCTGCTTGAAGAGGAATACTCGAAGAAAACCATGTCAACTGGCTCGTCAGTCGAAAAAATGAATGATTGGCATCAAGTTCGCTTTAAGGAGTCCGTCCGCCTCGCAGAGGTGCGGACAAATCAATTTTTTTTTGCGACTCTGGGAGAACGATGATGCTACTGAAAACGATTGGCTTTTTGGCCGTTTGCCTTTGGTCAGCTGATTTCCTGACCGGCTTTTTTCACTGGATTGAAGACACATACTGTCTTGAAAACTATCCACTGATCGGAAGCTTCATTTGCGAGCCCAACATTGAGCATCATGTTGATCCGCAGTTGATGGTTCGCACGGGCACATTCATTTCACGAAACATGTTGCAATGGGGTCTATGCGCAGGGATGTTCGGCATCCTGTGGTGCATTGGCCTGGGCAACCCGTTCACGTTTGTGACTTTGCTGCTGACTTCATTCGGCAACGAAGTTCACCGTTGGAATCATATGGCAAGGACCGGTCCATTCGTAACCTTCATGAAGGACTCCGGTTTAATACAGATGCAGCGGCAACATTCCATGCATCACAAGCAACCTCACAACCAGTACTATTGCGTCCTGACATCGCAAGTGAATTCGGTATTGGAACGCATCAATTTCTGGCGGGGGCTTGAATGGTTCGTGCAAACCACGACGGGCATCTCGCCCAAACGAGAAAACCGACGAGACTCTCCATCTGAAATCAAGAAGGCAAGAGTAGAAGCAAAAGAAAAGGCGAAAGCCGAACTTGCGATGGAACATTGAACCTGCCCGAGTTGTCTTAAATCGCGGATTGGTTTGGATGCACCTGAACCATTTTCGCATTCAATTCAATGTCTGAAAAGAACTGAGCGGGCACATCGTCTTCGTGAAAAATGGCTTCGACGGGGCACTCTATCACACAGGCTTCGCAATCAATGCAATCATCCGGATTGATGTACAGCATCTCGGGTCCAATGTGAAAGCACTCCATCGGGCAAATGGACGCGCAGGACATGTCTTTGCAACCAACACAGCTCTGAGTGACAACGTGGGCCATTGAGTTCTCCAATCAAAATAAATTCGTGGTACAAACGTTGTTCCGGATTGGCGGCTCAAAGTGGCCAGGAATTCCGATTTTTTTCTGAAGTGCTTGAAACGTGCCAATGGACAGCCATTTGTCGAAAATTTTGCTCGATCGATACCGCGATGGCGATTCGTCGGCAGCGTTCGAAATCTATGCACGCTACGCACAACGACTGGTCGCCCTGACCAGGACTCGAATCGGAAAACGGCTTGCCTCCAAATTTGATCCTGAAGACGTCACGCAAACGGCGTTTCAGGCATTCTTTTCCAAAGCGGATCGTGATGAAGTTTTCTGGCAAAAGCAGGGAGACCTGTGGCGACTGCTTGCCGCAATCTGCATCAATCATCTCAAACGTGAAGTCGAATTTTTTGGCGCGGCCAAACGGAATCCGAACGTCGAGCAAACAATCGAAGCAGAACTCAAAGGAGAACTTGAACACGCAGAAAACAAGTTGGCTGAATTGCTGGAATCACTGCTGCACGATGAAAAGCCGCTCGTTTCACAAGTTGCCCAAGCCCGGCTGGCTGGATTCTCGTTGGCCGAGATTGCAACTCAAACGAATCGTTCCCGGCGTACCGTTCGACGAGTCCTGCAAATTCTGAAAGCGAAACTTGCGAATGATTCGACACTGAATCTCAAATTCCACCTGGATGACGGAGATGTGTCGCCAAAGTTTGAGACTGACACGGTTCTCTTCGATTCGAATTACGAGGATTTTGATCTGTTGAGAATGATTGATGCTGGTGCATTCGGAAAGGTATACCTCGCCCGCGACCGAAAGACCAACTCTCTGGTTGCAGTCAAGGCACTTCGCAAAGTGTGGCTGGGCGATGAAACGGCAGAGAGTCTGTTCCTCAACGAAGCCCGACTTCTGGCGACACTCGATCACCCGAACATCATTCGCTTCCTTGACGCCGGGAGACTGCCAAACAGCAGTTGGTTCATCGTGATGGAGTATGCCGAAGGAGAAACTTTTGATCGTGCCCTTGAGTCACATCCTGACTTAAAAACTGTACTCAGCTGGTTGCATCAAGCTTCTCTGGGACTTGATTTCCTGCATCGCAAAAATGTGACCCATGGTGATCTTAAACCGGCAAACATTTTGATCAGCGACGGGAACGTGCGGTTGATTGATTTCGGTTTTGCGAAACAGAATGCCACTGCGAATAAAAGCCTTCGAGGAGGAACCGAGGGCTTCATGCCACCTGAGCGCACAAGTTCGCGCGCTGGCGACGTTTTCGCGTTCGGAAAAGTAATCGAGTTTGCCATACTCAATGCCCCTTCAATCGCGGAAGCCAGGTGTGCGACATGGCTTGGCGAACTGGTCGCGATGATGACTCATAAAGACAGGGAAAAACGAGCAACTGCAGCGGAGATTGAGCAGTTGATTGTGGACCGGAAAGAGTTCCGGGTTCAGAGTTGAAAAACGTGCGGAATCGCCAGGTTGGTTGCCTTTTTGTTCCAATATCAATCTACCGTCGTCGAAATACCGTTTTGTGATTTTCCGTCGCCTCGCGAGAACTGACTTTTCATCGAACCTAACCGCAGGGAACTATATGTCCTATTCGTATCGCTGGATCCAGTATTCAATCGCTGCTTTCTGTCTGACGTTATTGAGCATGTCAAACGCTCAAATCGACGCGCAAAATGTAACGCTGTTCAAAAGCGTTGATGTTTTTGATGGAACAAAGAAGATCGAGTCTACCAACGTGTTAATTGTCGATGGCAAGATAGATTCAATCGGCAAAAAAATTGTGGCTCCCGAGAATGCGACGACGATCGATGGCGCCGGAAAGACTTTGATGCCCGGGATGATCGACTGCCATACTCATGTTTGGTTTGAATCACATTTGCAACAGGCCGCTATTTTTGGTGTGACGACAGAACTGGATATGATGTCTTTGCCCGAAACTGGAATGATGTTTCGTGAGCAACAAGGCGCCGGCAAGGCAAATGATCGAGCAGATTTCTATTCAGCAGGCAGCGCAGTAACAGTCAAAGGAGGGCACGGGACTCAGTTTGGTTTCCCCGTTCCAACATTGGACAAAGTTGAAAACACGGCACAGTTTGTTCGGGAACGAGTCCTTGAGGGTTCTGACTATATCAAGTTGATTTACGAAAACGGCAGCGCTTATGGTTCAACGCTGCCGACTATTTCTCCAACGATGTTCGCCGAAGCCGTCAAAACCGCACATGCGATGGACAAACTTGCCGTATCACATGTAAGCACTTTGAGCAGTGCCATGATGGCGGTCGAAAACCAGGTAGACGGACTCGTGCACCTGTTCAGTGATGCGCATGTGACCGATGAGTTTATTGAAGTCGCAAGGAAGACGAACGTCTTTATTGTTCCGACAGCTGCTGTGGTCTCGAATGTATCAGGGGCAAACAGCACAAAACAGGTTGTCAGCGACGCGAACTTAAAGGCCTACTTGAACAACGAAAATCAATACAACCTCACTCGCACCTTCCCAAAACTGGATGGCAGCAAACTGACGTGGGAGAAACTGCGATTCAATATTCGAAAACTTCATGAAGCTGGTATTCCGATTCTGGCCGGGACTGACGCACCGAATCCTGGCACGGTTCACGGGGCCAGCATGCATCACGAATTGCGACTACTGACGCAATGCGGCTTATCCAATGAACAGGCATTGGCTGCCGCTACTTCACTGCCGGCCCGGCATTTCAAGCTGGCCGATCGCGGGAGAATTGCGGTCGGGCTACGAGCCGATTTGATTTTGCTGGACGATGATCCGACTGAGGACGTGGCAAACGTTGCGAGGATCGTTGGTGTTTGGAAGAGTGGCCGACCTGTCGACCGCCAAGTTCGAAGAGGGCAGGTGATGGCAGAAGCCGAAAAGGCTAGAGAAGCGAAAGCAAGGCCAGCTGGCGAGGAGCGTCTAATCAGCAATTTTGATGGCAAAAAGATTGCGGCCGAATTTGGAACAGGCTGGGCTGCAAGTACCGATTCGATCATGGGTGGTGACTCAACGGTTGAAATGAAGCTCACCTCCGGCGGAGCGAAAGATTCAAAAGGCTCGTTGGAAATCTCGGGAAAGACGAGGGCTCAGCAACCAGCCTTTGCCGGTGTGATGTTCTCGCCGGGCAAACAACAGATGACTCCTGCGGATCTTGGTGCCAACAAAAGCATTTCCTTTTGGTCAAAAGGCGAAGGCAAAGATTTCACGGTGATGTTGTTTTTTCAAAAGAGAGGTTTTCAACCTTCGACGAAAACATTTTCAGCCAGTGAAGAATGGAAACAGCACAAATTCGACATCGCCGACTTTGATGGCTGTGATGGAACCGATGTGATTGGGATTTGGTTTGGGCAAGGAATGCCAGGGGAATTCAAGTTTCAAATCGACGAATTAACTTTGGGAAATTGAAAAGTGAATTGGCGTAATCGAGTTTGCCATACTCAATGACTTCTACTGCGGGGGCCGAGTGTGCAATATGGATTGGCGAACTGGTCGCAATGATGACACATGAAGATATGGGAAAACGAGCAACAGCAGCGCAGATTGAGCAGTTGATTGTGAACCGAATCTGACCAACAATCTGACAGTGAGTGGTAAAACTCAATGAATTTGTGGATTCTACAAGCAATGGGAATTTTGAGCTTCGCCAATTCCAATGGCGCGTGTAAGCTTCCGGGACAAGCCTGCAATCCGACCATCGGATTGCATATCAATTGGTCAGAATTAGCAAGAATGCGGCCCCCAAACGGCATGCGTAATTTTGACAGGCGGAAACGGTCATCAAGCTGAATGACGGGTTCCTGAGTAGCGGACATCTGTTCGCTATCTGATATGTCATGGTTTTGACCACGGCTGCCAATTGGCAGCGCTCGCTTTGAGCCTTCTTGTTGCTCAATTTGAAACGCGATTTCATTATCTCCTTTCTCTGGTCAATTTCGACTCAACGTCGATCCATGATTCAACGGCTCGAACCGTGGAGTGTTTTGGTGCTCAATACTGACGCTGAAGTTCCATCGATTTAGTTCGACACAATGCAGCTACCGGACCCCCGGTCCGCAACGACGATAGAAAGAAATAGATGAACAGTTTTGAATCAATGGATATGTTCGCGCCGCTCAAAGAAGCACTCAACGAACTGAACTATGAAACTCCAACCCCTATCCAGGAGCAAACGATTCCTTCAGCAATCGAAGGACTCGACATTCTGGGATGTGCTCAAACAGGAACCGGAAAGACAGCAGCTTTCGCACTTCCGATTCTCGACTTCATTGGGCACGAAGACCCGCGAGTCGTTCCAAAACGACCAACCACTCTGATTTTGGCACCCACACGAGAATTGGCCATTCAAATCAACGAGAGCTTTTCAGTTTATGGAAAGCACATGAAGTTCAGTCAAACTCTGGTTTACGGTGGAGTCAATCAGAACAAACAGGTCAATGCACTCAAACGCGGCGTTGACGTGCTGGTCGCAACGCCTGGACGATTGGTGGACCTGATGCAGCAAAAGCACGTTCGACTGGACAACGTTCAGATTTTCGTGCTCGATGAAGCCGACCGAATGCTCGACATGGGCTTCCTGCCCGATTTGAAAAAGATCATGGCTCAATTGCCGAATAAACGTCAGTCACTGTTCTTTTCCGCGACGTTGCCAAAGCGTTCGCGCGAGTTGGCTGGTGAATTGCTTTTCAATCCTGTTTCGGTAAACGTTACGCCAGAATCCCCGAGCGTGGAACGAATCGACCAGAAAGTGCTGCTGCTGGAAAAAGCAAAGAAGATGCAGCAGCTTGAAAAGATTTTGAAACAGAAATCAGTGAAACGAACGATCGTTTTCACTCGTACGAAACGCGGTGCGAACCTCGTTGTGAAGAAACTGGACAGAGCTGGCATTGCTGCCGAAGCCATTCACGGCAACAAAAGCCAGAATGCTCGTCAACGAGCATTGGAAGCCTTCCGAAAAAACAAAGTGAAAGTGCTGGTCGCGACCGACGTTGCTGCTCGCGGAATCGACATCGACGGAATCTCTCACGTGATCAACTACGACATGCCGGTGGAAGCTGAGAGCTACGTGCATCGGATCGGTCGGACAGGTCGTGCAGGGGCAGACGGGATCGCAATTTCATTTTGCACCCCGAGCGAAGAAGCCGAACTTTTGGCGATCGAGAAGATCATTGAGCAACGTCTGGACACCGAAGAACCATTCGGACCGATCCGTTTCGTTGCCGAGCCAAAGAAAAAGCCCGGCCGTTCCAATTTCAGAGGCCGGCGCCGCCCCGGTGGCAATGCAACCGGCAGAAGCGGCAAAGCCAAGCAGAAGTCGCGAAATCGCAAGCGACAAATGGCTCGATAACCCTGTCAGATTGAGCTCGAATTCAGGTGCGTTGCTGCGAACCTGAATTCGGCTTTTTATGTCTTGATAAAGCACATGCGATCTGTCAAATTATCGCCTGACCGGAGGTGTGGCTGAGTGGTCGAAAGCGCCTGATTGCTAATTAGGTGATGGAGTCAAATCCATCCGCAGGTTCGAATCCTGTCACCTCCGCTTCTTTTTCGCCCTTCTGGCGACTCGCTCCCGGCAATTGGAGCCCCTGATCCCTCCCTGCGAATTAGCTAGCGAAACTCCAATTTCCGCTGACACACGACGACAGTTCCCCTAAGCTCCCCCTCCCGCCTGAAATCACCAGCGATGCCGCATCAAAGATAGATGGCGACGCCCAACCAGGACCAAGTGAGCTTGATGAATACAAATACTCAGTCCATCGATCGTCGAACAGCCATCAAGACGATGGGAGCTTTTGGCTTGGGAGCCTGTCTTTGTGGATGTCGCACAGCGCCCGTCACCCAGCGACGGCAGTTGATATTGATACCCGAAGGCCAGGAACTTTCCCTGGGGAGCGAAGCGTATCAGGAGACGATCGCCAGCGAAACGGTTTCACAAAATACTCGATTGTCTGCGATGGTTAACCGAGTTGGGCAACGAATCGCAGCGGTTTCGGACAGGAACGACTATCAATGGGAGTTTAGTCTGATCGCCGATCCCACTCAAAACGCGTTCTGCTTGCCCGGCGGCAAGGTTGCGATCTATGAAGGCATCTTACCTATCTGCGAGGACGAAGCAGGGTTGGCGGTCGTGATGTCTCATGAAGTCGCTCACGCATTAGCCCGTCACGGAGGTGAGCGAATGAGTCACAACATGGCAGTTGACGGGGTCAAGAAGGTAGCTGAAAAGCTGATCGGAACTTACGCCGCTGACAAAAAAGAAATTCTGATGCAGGCTTACGGAGTCGGGTCTCAATACGGAGTCCTGCTTCCCTACAGTCGACGCCAGGAATCCGAAGCCGATCACATCGGGCTCAACCTGATGGCGGAAGCTGGCTACGACCCAACGGTCGCGCCAGACTTTTGGACCCGTTTCGGCAATCTGAAAACGGGAGAGCAACAACCCGAGTTCCTCTCGACCCACCCGGCTGATGAACGACGCGCCGCTGATTTGCTGGAATTGATGGATGAGTCGAAAGCAATCTACGCTGGTGCCCAACAGAAATTTGGACGCGGCGAAGCGATTACCTAGCGACCGCCGTCATCGAGAGTGAGTCGGCTTTACCGATAGTCATCCCGTGGCGGATTCCAGACATCTATAATCTTGCAGGCCGTAATCGACATGCCCGAGTGCATGGCATTGCCCGGAATCACCAGCGAATCACCCGCCGACAATTCAATCGGCTCGCCATTGAGATTCAGAATGAAATCGCCCTCAATGATGTTCGTAATTTGCTCGTGCGGATGGGAATGCTCTGGCAGTTCGCAGCCAGGATCCACAGTCCAATGAGCAATCGACATCTGATCCGTATGGATCATCTTGGCGCGATAGCCATCCACAGGAGCAAAGTCCGGTTCTTCGGCGAGTGTAATTTTCTTCATCTTCGGTTCTCGACACTTGAGTCTTTAAAACGTCAATTTGCATCTGGACTGACGTGATCGTCAAGCCTCGTTTTAAATCGCGTCCAGCGAGCTGGCGAAATTGTGTCAAAGGCAACAAGACCACGAATCGATTCAGGCGTGTATTCCCCACGATTGACGGGAACTTCGATGGTGCATGAATTGATTCAGTTGTGTTCTTTCCGTTCGTTGAAGACGATGTTGCGGAACAATGTCCAGCATCGTGGCTGGCGCGTTTGAGTCGGGTTATGTCGATTTATCACACGTGACAAGGCTTCATTCCGGGTGATTTTGGTGCGAATCCCTGATCGACATCGACTAAACTGTAAGTTCCCTCCAATTAACTTGCCAAATTCAATGACCACGACTCTGGAACAAACGATTCAGCGCATTGCCGGTAGCGCTAATACGCGCCGTGAATTTCTGGAACAGTTTCTTGACCATACCATCACTCAATACGATGTACTTGGTGGGATGTTTTGGGACTGTACCGATTCGACACCGAAACCGATCTGCCAACGCTATCGTGGCGAAAGCCAAATGCTCAAGCTTGGATGCTCCGCCCAAC
>CAYUNP010000015.1:0-21203 GCA_964446085.1 uncultured Pirellulaceae bacterium | reverse complement strand
CTCGTCGTCCCGAGGTCATCGAAGCGACTGCAGCAGAAGCATTCATTCACTCGCTTCATCAGTCTCTGGACCTGAAAGACAATTCACGCACCATTGCCAATGAAACGCGTCGATTCCTTGAATGTGATCGGGCAACCGTCGTCCTGACTCGGGGCAATCGTTGCAAGACTCTGGCCGTCAGCGGACAGCCATCGGTCAATCGCCGCAGCAACACCATTCGCTTACTTGAGAAAGTTGTCAACAGGATTTTGCCCACGCGACAATTGTTCTGGTATCCCGAAGAAGAATCACTGCCGCCTCAAATCGATGCACCGCTGCAGGAATATCTAACGAATTCTGCAACGCGATCGATGGTCGTTGTTCCTGTCTTTGACAAAGCGGAATCAACGGAGATGCAACTCGATTCACATCGTGAAAAAAGAAAGCTGATCGGCGGCATCATCGTCGAACACTGTCGTGAACAATGGGACCGCGAACAAAAAGCACCTGTTGTTGAACTTGCAACACGGCATGGAAGCGACGCGTTTCGTAACTCATGGAATCACCAGTCACTCTTTCTGTACAGCGTCTGGAAATGGATTGGCAAATCGAAAATTGTCCTTGCGACGAGACATTTGCCAAAAACAATTGCGGTTTGCCTGGGCCTGTTGGCTCTGGGTTTGATTTTGACATTCGCGCAAACTGACTTTCAACTTTCCTGCGACGGATCACTGATCCCTGAACAAAGCGCATTCGTCTTTCCAAAACGCCCCGGAGTCGTCACCGAAGTGCTCGTTGGGCATGGACAGAAAGTTGAAAAAGGAGAAAAAATCCTTCAACTGACGGATCTCGATCTGGAATACCAATTGACCGAGATCGAAGGACGTATCGGCGAAGTCAAGACATCCGTTCGCGCGATCGAGTCCAGGCGACTTGGTCGAAATCGTGATGACGACGAGTCGCTGCAACAGGAAAACCTGGTCGCACAGAAGATGGAACTGAATAGCCTCAAAGAACAACGACGAATTTTCGTTCAACGCCAGGAGGCACTTGCCATCACCAGTCCTCTTGCTGGAAACGTGATGACCTGGGAAGTCCGCAAGCGATTGCAAAATCGACCCGTTGGCGTTGTTGACCAATTGTTGGAAGTCGCCAACGTCGATGGACGCTGGACGCTTGAACTGGATTTGCCTGACCGCAAAGTCGGTCACTTCATGAAACGCTGGAAGGAAGCCCAGGAAGAGGATGAGCCAGTAGAAGTCGAATTTATTCTGGCTGCCGAACCAGGCACGACACATCGCGGACAAGTCAGATCCGTCGGCACGTCCACTGAGATGAATGCCGAGAACGAACAACATCTGAAAATCCGCGTCGACATTGAGATCGAAGGCATCGACATTCGACAGTCACGTTCCGGTGTCTCTGCAAAGATCCATTGCGGCAATTCCAGCCTCGGGTATGCATGGTTCCACCCGGTCAAAGAATTCATTCAGGCGAAAGTTCTTTTCCCGTACTGGTAGTCACCCATGGCGACGGTCAAACAATCCAGTAACGTTTCTTCGGATCGTCGTCCGATTGCGCTGCGGTTGCGGCCTGACCTGGTGATTCGTGTCAGCAACTATCAGGGCGAAGATTCCTGGATTGTGAAGGATCCGATCGCATTGAAATATTTCCAGCTGCGAGAGCCGGAATATTTCGCCTGTCAGTTGCTCGATGGCGAAACCAGCGCTGTCGAGATTCGCGAAGCATTGGAGGGCGAGTTCCCGGAAATAAAGATCACAACACAGACCGTGCACTTCCTGGTCAACAGTTTGCACAAGAACGGGTTGCTGGTGTCCGATCTTCCCGGGCAGGCTGAACCGCTCAGACAGCGCCGCAACAAGGAGCTAAAACAAAAGGCGACCCAGTTGCTGATGAGCGCCATGTCGCTTCGCTTTCCAGGAGTCGACCCGGAATCGTTTTTGAGTTGGCTGTACCCCAAAGTTCGCTTTCTGTTTTGGCGCAGCACAACCATTGTGTGTGTGCTTCTGATGATCTCCGCAGCGACACTGATCCTCAGTAACCTCGGCGAGTTTTATGCCCGTCTGCCAGAGTTTGGTCAGTTCTTCAATGTGCGAAACATTTTGTTTATGGGTTCGATCCTGATTGTGACCAAGTCAATTCATGAACTTGGTCACGGATTGATGTGTAAGCACTTCGGAGGTGAATGCCACGAAATTGGATTCATGTTGCTCGTGATGACGCCAGCGATGTACTGCAACACGTCGGACTCCTGGCTACTGCCCAACAAATGGCACCGCATCGCAATCGGAGCCGCCGGCATGTATGTCGAAACGGTCATCGCAGCGGTGGCCACGTTCGTCTGGTGGTACACGCATCCCGGCTGGTTGCACTATCTGGCGTTGAATACGGTTTTCCTTTGCTCGATCAGCACCATCATCTTCAACCTCAATCCATTGCTGCGGTACGACGGCTATTACATGCTGTCGGACTATCTGGAGATTCCAAACCTGTCCCAGAAGTCGAAAACATCGATGATCAATGGCCTGCGTGTGGCTTGTCTGGGGATGAAGCCGGTGCAACATCGCAGTTTGCCGAAGCGTCGTCGCTGGGCGTTCGCGACGTACTCATATGCGTCATTCTTTTATCGCTGGTTCGTGATGCTGGCGATCTTCTGGTTTTTGATCCAGATTTTGGAGCCCTACGGTTTGAACATTTTGGCTTATGCGATGATCGCAATGTCGATGGTAGGCATGATTGTGATTCCCCTGTTCAAAGTGGCGAAATTTTTTCTTTATCCTGGGAGGCTGCGAGAAGTGAAACGGTTCCGATTGATAACGACTGCGGCCCTGGTTGCTGTGACGGTCTGGTTTCTGTTCACGATTCCGGTTTCACGGCACGTCACTGCGGGTTTTACACTTGGACCGATCGATGCCGGTCAGGTGTACGTGTCGCAAGCAGGAAAGATTCAGAGTCTGGAGAAAGTTCCAGGCGACACCGTTTCCAAAGGTGACACGATTGCCATTCTCGAAAACGACGAACTTGCGCTCGAAACTGAACGGCTCAGAGGCGCACTGGCTCGCGAAAGTGCCACGCTGGCAACGCTGAAACTCGCCAGCCGTGATCGAGCGGGAGTCGGTCGACAGATTGCAGAAACGTCAATCCGAATTGCGGACATCGAACAACGCATGAAAGTTCAGCATCAAAAAAGCCAGCACCTTACGCTGGTTGCCTCTCGCGATGGCGAAGTGATCAATCCACCCAACGTGGTGATGACTCCAACCCGCGACGCGATGCAAATGCAGGGTTGGCATGGCAGTCCAATGGACCCGGGCAACCGTGACGCTTTTTTCGAAGCATCAACTTTGTTTTGTGTCGTCGGCGATACGGATCAGATGCAGGCCACGATGGTAGTTGGCGAATCCGAAATCAAACTGGTTTCGACTGATCAGAAAGTTGAACTCATGTTCGACGAATTTCCCGGCAAGCGATTCAAGGGAAGAGTCGTCAACGTCGCCCGGGATTCGCTGGAAGAACTGCCTCGTGAGTTATCGATCAACAACGGCGGAAGCGTCGCGGTCCAACCGGGTCGCGATGGAAGAGAAGCACCCTTGCTGACTTCCTATGAAGTTTCCGTATCAATCGATGGTGACAATCATGAATTGCTGACGGGCTTTCGCGGCAACGCAAAAATTCAGGTCAGCAGCCTTCCACTTGGCCAGCAACTGGTGCGATACGTCCAGACCGTGATCAATTTTCGTTAGCGTAGCTTCAAAACCAAAAGTAGGGGCGGCACGGGCCGAATCGCGCAAAACGATGACCAGCAGGAACCGGGCTTGTTCGACCATTCTGGATGGTCATCGGCAACACTCTGTTCACAGCTATCGTATCTCTGTTGATTGCTTTAGGGATCAGTGGGTCCCCGGGATTCATTGATCACATTCTGAATATCGATGCCAATCATTGGAGCGCGGGCAAAGATTCCGCTCCTTTTACAAACTACTTCGTTTCATCCTGATGCAATTTCCAGGCTGGTCTGAAACCGCAATGGGTGATTACAACCGGGAAATTCCGCAAAATCCTTTACGCATGCCGAACACTATTGGCACAGACCGGAGGACGCAACTCAACAAAGCCAGGAGAACTTTGAATTTCCTGTCCGATCCCAATCAAGAACTACGTTACTGATTATCGCGAGGCCAATGCATCTCAGTGGTCCGAGAGGACCTGAAAAGATGTGAAAGAGGCCTTGGTTCCGGCCATTGGGCAGGAAAAGACCGAGACACACGAAATATGGGAGACACAACATGCGAAATATTCTTTTTACGGTCGCCGCAGCGATTTTATTTGGCTTTGGAGGCCTTTGTGACGCACAGGAGATCTTTGGGATTGTAAACTCTCCGAACACAACTGACGAGTTGATCGTCTTTGATGCATCTGATCCAGCTGGTTTCACCGTAATTGGAGAGACAGGGATAGACATAGACGTCATATTTACAGGCCTGGAGTTTGCTGGCCCTGGTGGTGGGCTATTTGGATATGCTGCCTTTGGCGATCCTGCTGATTCAGGCCTTTACGAAATCAACATAAGCACTGGAGCTGCGACGCCAGTTGGGGAACTGGGAGGAGCTGAGCTTTTTGATCTGTCGTGGGACAGAGTAACCAACACCTTGTTCGGTATTGATGCGATCGGGGACCTCTACGAAATAGATATAGTTACAGGCAGTCAAAACAACTTGGGCCCAATTGCTGGATTACCCACAGTTGTGACGACTGGTCTGGCTCATGATGAGTTTGGCACGCTGTTTGTTCAGGACGTTGCAACGGACGCAATATACTCAGGAACACAATCTGGAGTTTCTCTGTTGCACAGCCTTCCATTTAACGCGAATTTCAATCAGGGCATTACGATTGACAATGAAGGAGACGGCACCGGCTATTATTCAGCGTTTAACAGTGGCTCGAGTGAAGCAGAGCTATACAGCTTTAGCGGAACTCCCGGTGACATTAATCTGATCGGTAGTTTTGGTACCAGTTCTGCTTTCTCATTTGGGGATCTTGCAATACGGACCTCGGCGGTTCCTGAACCATCGTCTGCCATAGGAATCCTGTTCGCATTGGCTGGCGCATTGATGCTTCGATGTCGCGATTCCAGATTCCATGCGTAGCATTATTCGGTGGGTGAAAACTCGTTAAATTTGCCAGTCGGATGGAGGCGAGTTTCACAAATCAAGGTCACGCTAAAGCAGATGACGGGCCTTGATCTCAAGATACTGGTTCACCAATTGCGCTGTCATGTCCTCGGGAAAGCTCTCGATGGCCAAAACTCCCTGATGCTGCAAATCCGTAATCACCTGCTTACGCCATGACAAAATGCTGGCCGATGCTGCAGCTTCGTAGAGCTTCTTGTCACTGGCGTCGCCAGGTTGTTCGCTGTAGTCGTCAACCATTCGATACAGATCGTGGTCACGAGCGAAAACACACAATGGCAAATGTCGCCCCGTCAATTGGGAACTGAACTGTAGAATCTGATTCGCATTGACCTCATCAAGTACGTTTGAAACCAGCACCACCAGGGATCGCTTCGGACAGTTGCGCTGCAGATAGAAGAAAGCGTCATCGAATCGCGATTCGACATAGCTGGCTTTTTGATCAAACGTTGCATTGAGCAAATGGTTGATGTGTCTCAAGCCTGTTCGTGGCGGCGTGAAGCTGTGAATTTTGTCGCTGAAGCACAACAGACCCACCGCGTCTCCCTGCTTCAGTGCGACGTAGCTCAACATCAGGATCGCATTGAGTGCATGGTCGAGCATGTCGAAACGACCCGACATTCCCGTCATCAACCGTCCGCAATCGAGCATGAAAATGATTCGCTGGCTCTGGCTGGTTTGAAAGTCTTTCACGGTCAGCTTGCGACGACGCGCAGTCGAGCGCCAGTCAATATTCTTGTAGTTGTCGTCGGTCGTGTAATCACGAAGCCGTTCGAACTCGTTGTCCTGCCCGATCTTCCTTGTTCGCCGCACGCCCACCAGGCTGAGTCGATTCGTTCGAGCCAGCAAATCGTATTCAGCAATCTGCCGCATGTCAGGATAAACATAGACCAACGATTCGACAGGCATCTGGTAAAGTGCATTCCAAAGCTTCAAGCGACTTAGAACTTTCACGAAAATGAAGTTCATCGAGTACTTGCCGCGAGTGTCACTGTTGATTTTGTAATCAAAAATGGCCCGGCTTCGAGGCTCAATCACCGTGTCGAAACTCGCAGGCGTCGCCTTGAAGCAATCTGGCAAATCGTCTTTGACGGTGACGCTCATTTTCTTCGCCGACTTGTTGATCAGTTCGATCTCGACTTCATGAGGCTTGCCGAGCGAAGCGATTCGCAGCATCTTGCGACTGGCGGTCAGGCGATTGGCTCCGGTCACGGAGAACAGATCAACAAAGACAACCAACAGGAAAATGGCATCCAGGACCAACACCGCCGGAATCATTTTCGGAGCAACTGCTATCAAAATTGATAACGCCGCCAGCAAACTGAAGAGGCCCAGCATTCTGTGTGTTGGGTAAATCCGCCCAATTCGAACCGCGAACACGAACGGCAACGACATCAGCAACAGCATGATCAGCGGTCGCTGCACCAGAAATTGAAAGATCGAATATGCGACTTCTATCATGTTCACCTGGTTGAAGTGCGGTGGTTCGTCGTTTGACACCATCTCAGCGGCCGATTATCGCAGTCCGAGGCAACAATTTCAATCTGGGCAATTCGTGGCAGACTTTTCCGATTGGCGAAAGGTAAACGATGGTTTCAAGTTCGCCTGTTAGTCAATTGAGCCCGGTTGAGAAGTTGATTTGGATTGCGGAACGGCGTCCGGTTAGTGGAACGCTTTCGCGCCCGCAGGATTTGATCGCCGATTTTAACGATTGTACCGATTCTACTCAAAGCAACGGTTCTTCCGTTTGTTTTACCTCCCCGCATGCACGATTCAATGGCCTCGAAGAAACTCCTTCTCTTATTGACGATTACTTCCGTAGTTACTGCGGGAGCAGCATTGGTGTACGCGTTGCCGACTCAATCTCCGTCTCAAAGTCCGTCTCAGTACGAAGTTTACCTGACACCGCATCGAGTCGCCCAAACACAGCCATATCAGCAAACACAGCCGCCGGCACGTCCACAACAGACGTTCCCCCAGCAAACACGACTCCCCCAAACGCTGCCGCAGCAAGTATTTCAACAGCGGGCATCAACTCGCCCAAAAAGCGTTTACGGATTTCACACGACAATTCCAGCTAACAGTTCCCCAGCAACACCTGCTCCAGTTCAATCATTGAATGAACCAGTCGTCGTTGCCCGACTACAAAAGAACTTGCCCCAGGATTTGGGCGAAGCAATTCTGGTTCGGGAAGCTAACGTTGATACAAGGTCTGTCGCAGGAGGAGGGGATTTTGTACCGAAGCCAAAACGGGAACCCGTTAATGTCACAGACAACGGATATGACATCGCGCCGTCGCTTGATCCCTACACTGCTTCAGAAGTCGATCACTCCCCAGGTTCACTGATCAGTGTCGAACCGGCAATGATCGAAGAAGACCCAAAGTTCGAAATCGATTCCGTTGAACCTGGCACATTGGATTTCCACCCGGAAACGGGTGATGAGCCTACGGCAGACCTGATTGCAGAACCAGATTTTGGATCGATCGATAGCGGCAGCAGTGAAACGGCTTTGGAGCACTCCGAAGAACCGCGATCCCATACATTCGAGACTGCCCATGAGCGTGAGGCAATCGATTCCGAACCTGTCTCGCCAATCGAAATCGAATCTGCACCTGTTGCAGCTGAACCTCCTGCTCCAGTAACAATCGAACCTGCTGCTCCACTAACAATCGAACCTGCTGCCGTCGAAGCGAAGCCTGCACCAGTTGAGCCTGAAACGGCACCCGCTGTACCTGAACCTGCATCGCCAATCGTGATCGCAACCGAGCCAGAGCGTTTTAATGCCCCGGAAACTTCATCTCCTGTGCCAGTTGCACCAACACCCCAGGCTAATGTGAACTCGCCGTTGCCAGTTCAAACGATCGAAAACGGAGCATTTATGGCTCAGGAGTTTCCTGTTGAACCTGCGCCCGGATTGCTGGGCGTGCAACAACCGGTCGAAGCGATTGACCCAGCGATGTCTTTCTCGCCGCTTCCTCAGCAAACTGATCCGGCGATGTCCTTTACACCGCTTCCAAAACAAACAACCGACCCAACGATATCCTTCGCGCCTCTGCCTCCACAGAACGGCGCCCCCTCACAAGCGGAATCCATATTTCGACCAGTTCCGCCATTCCCTGGTCAAAGCGAATCAGCAACTCCGATCGTTAGCCTGCCTTCCCTGACCGGATCACCGACTCAATCCATATTGACTCCCGTCGACAGCTATCGCCCCGGATCCATTGCCTCATCGCCTGGAAACGAATGGAGTCCGCCTGTGACACCCGCTCTCAGTCACAACACGGCACCGAAGACTGGCGCCTTGTCGCTATCTCCTCCTCCACAACCTGGCAGGCCAGTACAATCCTATCTGCCTGTTCAGCCTCCAGCGTTCACGGCGACCGAATCAATGCCTGATTTCAATCCGGACGCTGGCCACCGACAGGCCATGCCACTCAAGCGAGCCGATCTCTATCCGCTCGATGACGGCGAAAAGTTTGCGTTTGAAACCAAGAAACGTGACTTCCCGCCATTCGATGAAATCATTGCCACGGGACGATTCTTTTACAACGCGGAAATCCTCTGGGCTGAGCCACAATTCCAGGGCAACACTGCGATCGCCACCGAAGCAGGCAACTTCGGCCAATCCTTGCCGCTGGATTTCGATTCAGATTTCCATCCACGAATTCGTCTTGGTTTCGAATCGCCGTACGGTCCTGGTATCGAGTTCACTTACTTTAACATCAACTCGAATTCCGAAATCGCCAGCTTTGTCAGCGATGGCGTGACCACAGGAACAACCAGTGCCCGAGTGATTGGGCGCGACATCTTCAGCCAAATCAGTGCCGATGATGCGGGAGATTTCCTCGCGACGCAGCAATCGATCGACATCGATTCGTTCGCCGTTTCATTTTTCAAAGAGTTGAAGTTTCCTGTCTCCAGAATCAACGGAAACTTTGGATTTCAATACGTAAACATCGCACAACGCCTCGACGCCAACGTCACTGCGGCAGACGGTATCACAGCTGAAACGCTTGCTTCGGTTTCGGACTTCCGTGCCTTTGGACCGCGAGCCATCATCGAATACTACCGTCCAATTGGTCACACACCGCTGGAGTTTGTAACAACCTTTGGCGGCGCGCTGCTCTTTGGCCAACGCGATCAGATTGTCACGAATTCGGAAACGGGTCTGGAGAATCGACTCGGTGCTGATGAATTCCTCACGATTCTGGACTTCCTGGTTGCGGTTCAGTACACGAAAACCGTTGGCGAAAACCGATCCTGGTACGGCCGGTTTGGATTCCTGAACCAAACATGGATCGGCGGAGGAACTCCCTCCTTTCCGCAAGGTGATTTTGGCTTGCGTGGCTTGACGTTCGGGATCGGTTACAATCGGTAACCTCAAAATGTGGTGTGAACACACTGCGAAACCTCGAATTGAAACTCTCTTGCCATGCCGATTACTATCTACATCAACGAAACGTCCCAGGTCGAGCGATTGATCAACTGGGGCGTGAGGGCCGCAACTTCCGAGCAGCACGATCTGTTGGTGATTGTTCCACGGCGACAAAAGGGAGCCCCCAAATGGGATCCGCTTTTGAAAGAGGAAGCAGAAGAGCATGAAATCTTCAAAGCCGTTTTTGAGCAACTCGAAGTTTGCGATCGAGTCGTGCTCAAGGAAGACGTTGAAGAAAAACGGGACTATGCTGACCAGGAACGCATCATCGTTGAAACGCGTGAGTTGGTTGCACCCAACCCGGCAGAGTCCCTTGTCGAGATGGTCGAGACGCTGGAATCGGTACGGCTGATCTTTCCCGCAGTCAACGACCTCAAGGCCGACGATGACGGCGCTTCATGGGCGCAAAGACTGTTCCTGCAGGCACCATGTGAGACGATGATGGTCTGGGGGAGTCCTCCGCCAATTGAGCACCCAATGAAGCTGCTGATCGCAGCCGATTCCCAAACAGAGTCTTCTTTGGCAGCGAAAAGGGCTACGCAATTCGCCAGATCAACTGAAGGTGGCAAAGCGTCGTTGCTCTACGTTTGGCCCGACGATGACGAGGTCGCTCCACAAATTGCGGAACGCAAAGCGAAGTCAATTCTCTCGGGATCCAGTGCCAACCGGGACGAAGTGGAACTCAAGACATTCATGTCGGATTCGCTGATCGAAGCCGTTAAGGCACAGCAGTCGAAAACATTTGATACCGTCGTCTTTGGCAGTCGAAACATCAAGAAAATCCGGTCTCTCGTTCGCGGGTTACGCAACAAGGACGATGGCAAAGCGATGGCGGTCGTGCGTCCATCGGTGTCGGTCAGTCGAAAAATGCTGCGGAACCTTCAGGCTTCCATCCGTCAACTGGTGCCGCAGCTTGAACGTGAAGAGCGAATCAACCTGGTGGAGAAACTGGAGACGAACTCCAAATTCAATTTCGATTTCTGTGCTTTGATCTCGCTCTCGACCCTGATCGCAGCTTTGGGCCTGGCAGATGATTCAACGGCAGTCGTAATCGGAGCGATGTTGGTCGCGCCGCTGATGACGCCACTGGTCGGCATTGGTTTCGCTTTGATTCAGGGTAATCTTGATCTGATCCGCAAAGCTTACTGGGCGGTACTGATAGGTTTTGCAAACGCGTTCGCGATCGGCGTCCTTGTTGGATTTCTGATGCTGATTGGAATGGATGAGAAATCGACTCCTGAAATGGTGGCTCGCGATGCACCAAGTTTGCTGGACTTGCTTGTTGCCCTTGCCAGCGGCATCGCTGGAGCTTACGCAATGAGCCGAAAAGGTCTCAACGGCGCGATTCCAGGAGTTGCCATTGCAGCGGCGCTTGTACCACCAATTGCGACCGCAGGAATGTACCTTTCGTTGGGACAGCTCTCCCTTTCCCTGGGTGCGTTTCTGTTATTTCTGACCAATGTCGTATTCATCGTCCTTGGCACAGCCATGGTGTTTTGGTCGATTGGAATTGATACCCGGAAACAGTCCGAAAATGGCAAAAAAACGAACCGGTACCTGTGGACCAGATACTGGTTTGGTGCATTTGTAATCGCGTCCTTGATTTTGGCAATTTGCATGGCGGTTTTCAACCCACTAAAACATGCCAAGAAAAAGGCTGAAGAGCAAACGCAAACTCAAGTTGAACAAAGCTCAATTGAAACGCAGGACTAATGCAACGAAGTATCTTCATTGAGAAACCTTACAAGTTTGTTCCCGCGATCAAGGCAAATTGGCCGCAGAAACTCTACCGCGGTTTGAAACTGCACCGCATTACGTTGCGCCGCAGAGAAGGAGTCTGGGATCAGGACGTTCGCGGTGCTGAAAAAATACGCGCCTCAATCGATGCTGGCCATGCCGTGTTGATGACTCCGAACCATCCACGTCTGGCCGACCCGGCCAACATGCACAACCTGGGACTCGAAGCCAATTGCCCATTGTACTTTATGGCCAGTTGGCACCTCTTTAATCAGGGCCCCATGGTTCGCTTTATCGTCCGGATGATGGGAGCTTTCAGTGTCAATCGCGAAGGCATGGATCGCACCGCGATCGATCACGCAGTTGATATTTTGAAGAACGCCGAACGTCCTCTAGTGATCTTTCCAGAGGGAACCACCAGTCGCACCAATGATCGTTTGATGTCGCTGATGGACGGTCCGTCATTCATTGCCCGAACCGCCGCCAAACGCCGCGCCAAAGAAGGGCTTGGCAGTGGCAAAGTCGTCGTACATCCAGTCGCCATCAAGTACGTTTTCCAGGGCGACGTTGACAAGGCTGCTGGGGAGGCACTAACGGACATCGAAAAGCGACTTAGCTGGAGTCCCCAAACCGATTTACCGTTGGTGGATCGAATCGTGAAAGTTGGCGATGCTCTGCTGAAGATCAAGGAACTGCAATACGGCTGCGAAGTCCCCGAAGGCACCGTGCTGCGACAGCGCCAGACGAACATGGTCAATCATCTGCTTCATCCGCTGGAAGAAGAGTGGCTTGGTTCAACGCAGGAAGGCGGAATTCAGGTTCGAATCAAAAGTCTTCGCGTAAAGATCTTTCCCGACATGATTGGTGATACGCTGGAGTTAGCCGAACGCAAACGTCGCTGGGATCATCTGGAACGAACTTACCTGGCCCAGCAAGTCGACTGCTATCCCGAGGAGTACGTGACGGAACATCCTTCGGTGGATCGGTTAATGGAAACTGTGGAGAAGTTCGAGGAGGACTTCACCGACAAATGTCGCGTGCACGGTCACCTGAAAGCCATCACCGTTGTTGGCGATCCAATCGAAGTTTCAACAAAACGCGAGCGCGGCCTCGATCACGATCCTCTCATGGAGCAAATTCGCCAGCGACTGGAAGCGATGCTGCTTGAACTGCGCCCTGAGTCCAAAATGTATGGCGCGTGAATCGCATTTCGGATTTTCGAAAGTCAGATTGCGGCATTCTTCGGTTCCAGCTTTTCCACGGCAATAACGTGAACCTGATCGTCGATTGAGTTCTGTACGACGGGCTGAATTCGAACCAGAAACTTCATTGCCAAAGCGTTAAGCCATACTCTACTGGTTTGACAGTTCTCCGATCCACTCCGGAAGCCGCTCGACCGGCAAACCAACGACGGTCGAAGCAAGTCCTTCCTTGATTCGAACCCATTGGAGCCCGTCCTGAAATCCAAAAGCGCCAGCCTTGCCGACCCAACCGTCTGTATCAAGATACCCTTGCAATAAATCATCGTCGAGAACGCTCATCTCCAACGTCGTTTCCTCCAGCCAGGTTTTGAAGATTGAAGTGCCAGCCAATCGCAAACAGACTCCCGTCAATACCCGATGGACCTGCCCGGACATCAGCGTCAACATCTGCTCGGCATGGTCACGACTGGTTGGCTTGCCAAGCGTTTCCGAACCGCAGACGGCAACCGTGTCGGCGGCCAGCACCAGGCCTGACTTGTGACGGTTGGCGATCGCGGCGGCTTTCAGGAACGCGGATTCGACAACCAGTTCTTCCGGAGAACACTTGCTGCAGATTCCACGCTCAACCGAATCGTCTGGCGCGTCAACGGTGAATGTGTATCCTGCTTCGGTCAATAGTTGTCTTCTTCGTGGCGACTGGCTGGCCAGGATCAGTTTATCGTTCATGGCACAAATCATAGTCTATAATTCGCTCATGCCAAAAGTCGCACCGCTGAATTCAAAAGAGATCCTGTTCGAAGACAATCACCTGTTGGTGATCAACAAACGCGCGGGCCTGGCCACGATGGGGGTCGAAGAGGACAGACCCAGCCTGATCGTGATGGCGAAAGAATACGTTCGCCAAAAGTACAACAAACCGGGAAACGTGTACCTTGGGATCGTCAGTCGACTTGATGCCAAAACTTCCGGAGCAATCGTAATCGCGAGGACTTCCAAAGCCGCGGCACGGCTGACCAAACAGTTCAAAGATCGTGAAACGAAAAAACTCTATTGGGCGATCGTCGGACCCGATCCGCGTGGAAATCGACTCCCCAACAAAGGTCATTTCAAAAACCTGATGTTCAAGGATGAACCGGCGATGCGTATGCGATGTGTCCCGGATCAACACGCCAACAAAAAACGCGGGCCCAAAAACGCCAGGGAAGCCAAACTGTCGTGGACTGTTATTGGTGAAAAAGATGACGCTCAGCTTCTCCAGATCGAACTTCATACGGGTCGCAAACATCAAATTCGATGCCAGTTGGCTCATGCTGGTTTTCCGGTTATTGGTGATCAGAAGTATGGCAGTACGTCTGGTTTTCCGGGTAAAGGCATTGCCCTGCATTCAAAATCGATCGAATTTGCGCACCCAACACTAAAAACTTTGCTCCATTTTGAAGTGAAAGCTCCTGATTGTTGGAAAATCGCTGATTACAACCTATGATTTCCGACGGTGACTCGTTCTCTACTTCCCACTCTCCCTATGAGCTCTGTAAAGCCAAAACTTCGCGACGCTGCGCTTGCCAGCGGACTCGTGACGGAGCAACAGCTTCGTGCTGCGACGGCTGCCGTTATGCAGACTCATGATGGCGTGCGAACCGAGCGCGACGTCACGGATAAAAGACTCGCGCGGCAGTTGGTCAAAACGAAGCTGCTGTCAGAGTATCAATCCGAACAGTTGCTCAGCGGTCGAACGAAGCTGACGCTAGGTCCCTACATTATTACCGACTGGATCGGCCAGGGTGGAATGGGCCAGGTCTTCAAAGCCGTTCACGAGTTGCTCGGTCGCGAATCAGCAATCAAGGTTCTTCCGCTTCACAAGATCACGCCCGAAGCGATCTCCAACTTTCGCCGTGAAATTCGCGCTCAGGCAAAGCTCGATCATCCGAATCTTGTTCGAGCCTACGACGCGGGTGAAGATGGAAACGTTCAGTACCTTGTTGTCGAATACGTACCCGGCACTGACTTGCGGCGTCTCGTTCGAACAAAAGGCAAGCTCTCGGTCAACCAGGCCGCGAACATCATTCGCCAGGCGGCTGATGGACTTAAGCAAGCTCACAAGGGTGGGCTGATTCATCGCGACATCAAGCCGGGCAACATTCTTGTTACGCCCGGTGGCATCGCAAAACTTTCCGACCTTGGTTTGGCGTTTTGCCTGGACGATCCGAAAGACCCTCGCGTCGGAAAAATTGTTGGAACGGCAGACTACCTTTCGCCCGAACAAATCAAGAATCCAAATCACATTACCAGTGCGAGCGACATTTACTCGCTGGGCTGCACACTCTATTACGCAGTCACGGGCAAAGTCCCGTTTCCTGGTGGCAACTCGCGAAACAAAGCCAAACGACATCTGGAAGAAACTCCGTGGCATCCGCGGCGGTTCAATGAAGATGTTAGCGACGAGTTTGTCGATCTGATGAGCGACATGATGGCCAAGGATCCGCGACAGCGAATTCAAACGGCCAGCGAAGTAGCCGAACGTCTTTCACCCTGGGCAGAAGACAACAGTCCGCTACGTGATGAGGATCTCGACGAGCGACCGCGATGGACGTCGCCTTCGACAGCCGTTGATTCTCAACCAACGGATCCCAACATGGACATTGCAGAACTCGCGATGTCAGAAATGTCGGATACCAGTAACGCTCAAGCAACGCTCAACGGCGATGATTCTATCACCGAAGGCGGGTCCAACAGCGGCTACGTGCGAACAACCAAGCCGCCGATTCCGACAAGTGTTGCCGGCAAATACAAGTCAGCTGGTCACCTTCCGGATGAAAATCTGTTTTCGATGATGACGCTGATCGTGACCTCGGGCGTCTTTCTGTTGATCGGGATTCTGATTGGATTCGTGACGGCGCTCGTTTCGATGGGTCGCTAGATATCGTGGCGAAACTTTCCTATACCAAAAGTCAACGACTTCTCTCGCGCGACGATTTTTCCCGCGTCTACAACGAAGATCACTTTGCAGCCGATGATGTTCTGGTGATTCGGGCTCGCCGTAGCGATTCCAATTCCCGTTTGGGTTTGGCCGTTAGCAAAAAGGTTGGCAACGCCGTAGTAAGAAATCGATGGAAGCGTCGAATTCGCGAGGCATTCAGAATTCAACAGAACTCGTTGCCAACGGGCCTCGACATCGTCGTCCGTCCACGCAAAGGTGCCGTTTGCAACTATCAGGCGATTGCCAATTCCCTGGCGAAGTTAATGGCACGTCTGGATAAAAAGATGCCTCGCCCATAACTGGTTTCGACATGCCTGAAGTCAGCGTGGTAAGATCTTTCTTTTGCAGGACTCGATCACACCTTCTGGAATTTACATGTTACACCCTTTGCTTGTCACATTGTTCTCTGCAGCAATATTGCTTTCTCATGGTTCGAATCTGCGAGCGCACGATGTCGCCGCAGAGATGAGCGCAGCAGCGAATCTGTTGCTGAAGTCGCTCAACGAAGATCAGGCAAAGGCTATCCAGTTCGAATTTGATGACGATTTGCGAAAGAACTGGCAGTTCATCCCGATGGAACGTGAAGGTCTGGGGATGAAAGTAATGAAGCCTCATCAACGTGGACTCGCGATGTCACTGATCCAGACGGGACTGAGCCATGACGGTTTTTCAACTGCAATGCAGGTGATGGCGCTTGAACAAGTCCTGCATGAAATGGAAAACGGCAGTGCGAAACGCGATCCGGAAAAGTATCACCTGTTCCTGTTTGGAACTCCTTCCGAAAAAGCGACCTGGGGATGGAGGATCGAAGGGCATCATCTATCGGTGAGCTTTACCATCGTCGACGGGAAGAACGTCGCGGTCGTTCCGGCTTTCTTTGGTGCCAGTCCGGCAGAAGTCCGTCAGGGAAAATTGAGTGGCCTGCGTGTGCTGGCGAAGGAAGAAGACCTTGGCCGGAATTTGATCAGGAATCTGTCTATCGAGCAAAAGAAATCGGCCATCATTGCAGTTGATGCTCCAAGCGACGTCATCAATGGACCGGGCAGAGAAGCGCAGCCGTTATCGCCTGCTGGTATTGCGGCGTCGAAAATGAACAAAGCACAACAGAAGATGTTCCGGGAATTGATCGAGGTCTATCTTGGAAAGTTTCGCGGCGATCTCGCTGAAGTGGACCGCAAGCGAATCGAAGACGCCGGTTTTGAAAATATTCACTTCGCGTGGGCGGGCAAGATTGCTCCCGGAGAGCGTCACTATTACCGGATCCAGGGACCAACTTTTATTTTCGAGTACGACAATACGCAAAACGATGCGAATCATGCTCACGCTGTCTGGCGTGACTTCAAAAATGATTTCGGAGCCGACTGGCTAAAGCTGCATTACGAAGCAACCGAACACGCGAAGTAGCCGACCTGTAACCACAAAACGCCAGAGGTTCACCGCCTCAACAAGGTTGCTAGTGATGACCATTGTCAGTGGAAATAATGGGAATCCCACCCTCGATCCCAAGTAGATGTCGCGAACGCAGGCCCCGCAAATCACGCCGTGTCAAAACGCCGTCGTGATCGTATAAGCAGGCCGGATCCATTCTCAATCGCGTCAACATTCGCCAATGCATGCAAAGCAACGAAGTAACCGAACGGGCTCCGCCATAATCCAGATGCTCAACCAGCTTTCCGGCTTCGACAAAAATCTTTTCCAGTCTGGAGACGGTAAATCGAACAAAGTGATTTAGTTGAGGACACTCCTGACGCATCTTTACGCGATGGATTTCCAGCTTGAATCGATCAAGGTCTTCGCCCGCCAGAAAATTTCTGTTCGATTTCAAATCCGCGACGCAACTTGCCAATCGCTGTGTAAGAAAGATCGCCTTGCCACAATTGAGCGCGGGCACTTCGAATCCGGGCTTTACGACACCCATGATCTTTGCCGCCGCGGCCATCGCACTACCGCCAAGATTCGATGCGAAGGTATCGAGCTGCTCCCAGGTCTCAAATCCGCGAAACCGAATCCAGTAGTCGGCTCCGTTGACCATGTCGAAAATAAACTGTTTGGGAACCTGGTACTTTTCGACAACGTGTGCCAAAGCCGCGTGTTCCGGAGTTTCCCATTTGCCACAAAATGCGTCGCTCAGTTCGTCCCGAATCTCTTTCCAGACGTCCAACGGTAGTCCTTCGGTGCTTTCGAGGTCCAGCATATCAAGGCAGCGCACAAGGTGACTGCCAAGCGAATCAAGCTCGGTACGTTTTTCTGCTGGCAGATTCCTGGTAACCCATACGGCATCCTTGAAAAGACTGCGCACTGCGGATCGGGAACTTTTTAATCCACGCATAAGAAATTCGTCGCGGCTTGATTTTTGAGTCGGAATTTCAGTTGCCATAATTTACTTTCTGTTCTGAACGTCCATTTTACCGGGACAGCGCTGCTTTCTCCAGTCGGCGAGCGGCACGGGATGTTGCATTGAGCGACTTAAAGGCGGGATTTTCGTGGCTTACAACGAAACTGCCACCAAGCCCGGGCGATTAAATCTGGCGGTCGACTCATTCGCTTGCGCTTCGTACTGGATTGCTTTTACAATTCATGGCCAGCAGACAGGTACAATTTGACCCATATTCGAATTGTCTCTACGACCTAGAATGTTGGTTCATCCCGAAGCGTATCGAGCGGTTATTCTGTGTCTTTGTGCCCGGTTGGAATCGTTGCATCGTTCGAGCGAAATTGGAGTTAATCATGAAAATACTGTTGGCGAATCCACGTGGGTTTTGTGCTGGTGTGAATATGGCGATCGAAAGCCTGGATATCACGCTGCGTGAATTTGGTGCTCCCGTTTATGTCTATCACGAAATCGTGCACAACAAGTACGTTGTCGAATCCTTCAAAACCAAAGGGGCGATCTTTGTGGAAACGCTGGAAGAAGTTCCGCCCGGATCGGTGCTCATGTTTTCAGCTCATGGAGTCTCGCCTGAAATTCGCCAGATCGCGAAGGAACGAAATCTCAATGCGATCGATGCCACCTGCCCGCTGGTGACCAAAGTGCATCTGGAGGCGTTAAAGTATGCCCGGGAAGGCTATCGAATCTTCCTGATTGGGCATGAAGGACACGACGAAGTGATCGGCACCATGGGAGAAGCTCCCGAAGTCATGATTCTGGTTGAGTCCGAAGAGGATGTGGACAAACTGGACGTGGAAGCGGATGCGAAACTGGCCTACCTGACGCAGACCACACTGTCGGTGGATGATGCCAATCGAATCATCAAGCGACTTCGTGAACGGTTCCCCAACATGGTGAATCCGCCAAAAGAAGATATTTGCTATGCAACCCAGAATCGCCAGGAAGCCGTGCGTCTGATATCCTCGCGAGCAGATCTGTGCCTTGTGCTGGGAAGTCAAAACAGCTCAAACAGCCAACGCCTTCGTGAACTTGCAGCCGAATCCGGAATTCCGGCCTACTTGATTGATGGCAAAGAGGAGATGCAGGAATCCTGGTTTGAAGGTATCGAAAACGTCATGGTCACTGCCGGTGCAAGTGCCCCCGAAACAGTGGTCGAAGAATGTATCGACTGGATCTGTGAAAAGTACGGCGCCGAAGTTGAGCCCGTTGTCGTTCGCGAAGAGAACGTTCACTTTCCGTTGCCAAAACCGCTTCGACAGTTGAACAAGACGTAGCAGTGCAGTTAAAATAGAGACGTTGTTTCCTGAATTGTGATTGCTGACTCATGAAGATTTTTGTTGTCGTGAATCACGTGCGGGAGATTGGCTTTCGACAAACAACAGCGCTGTTGATCGCGGCATTTGTAAGACTGGGACATGAAGTTTCAATTGCCAGCGTTGACGGGTTGTCCGTTGACGCCTCTCCAGAGTCAAATGGCAACGAGGGTCCGCGATTTCTCATCCGGTGCAAAACTCTTCCTGCGAAGGAAAACTGTGACTTCGGTACGGTTGAAGATTTTTCTGCATCGCAGTCGCCGCTGTCAGAGCAGGTGATCAGTCCTGGCGATCTGATTTTCATCCGTACCAATCCGGGTCGCGAAAAGCAGCGAATATCGACTCACGATGGATTCATGAATCTCTGTCAAGCGGCAAAGCTCAATGGCATTCGGGTTGAGAACGACCCTGGGCATATGAATTATTTCGCCAACAAAGCATCGTTGATTGCTTTGGATCCGCAGTATCGGTCACCACTCCTGGTTTCCAACAAGGTGCAGGACATTGTTGAATTCGTTCGCCGCTCCAACAGGAACTGTATCGTCAAATCCCTGGTTGGGATGGGAGGCCAATCGGTCGCGCGAGTGCGTCATGACGAAGCAGGACTCGAATCGCTAATTCGTTCAATATTCGGGACTCAGTGCGTGGTCGCTCAACACTTTGCCGAAGCGAACCATCCAGGCGACAAACGGGCTGTGGTTCTCGATGGCAAAGTCCTGGAACTTGATGGGCACCTGGCCGGAATCGAGCGACGGCCTGCCGGAAAGGACTTTCGAGCCAATCTTCATGATGGCGGAACAGCACATCCACTAACGCTTGATGAGTCAGCAATGGCTTCGGCTGAATACGCTGCAGACATGCTTTTTCAACACGGCATTCGACTGGCTGGAGTCGATCTCGTCGGCGACAAAATCATTGAGTTCAACGTGTTTAGCCCTGGCGGACTGTTCGATGCCGAGAGCTATTCTGGAGTGGACTTTTCCGAAGCGATTGCGAAGAAGATCACGGCGGATCCAATTTAACGCAACCATCCTTTGCCAGTCGCCAGCTTCGAAAACCCGATCAATGCGATTCCAATGACCAACACCATGGTTGGCATGATTGCGGCACTGCCACCCATCACTTCGAGTGTGTCACTCATGAAGTACATGTAACTCTGTTGTGCAACGACACCCAGAATCGAGACGACCAGAACAGGCAGCGCCCATCTGGCACGCATTAGCAACCCAACGCACCCGAGAGTTCCCGCGATCACCGCGACGCCAAAGACAACGTGGTACCAAAGAGGCAGATTTTTGAACAACCTCTGAACTGTCGGATCCTCAGACATCTGCTCAACAGGAGTAAGAAAGCTCACAACGAACGCGAGCAGCCCCAGAACATTCCACAGTAGCGCAACAAAACCTACGATCCAAAACCAGGCAGGAACTTTGGTTGCAACGGGAGAATCGGTGTCTTGCATGGCGAACTAAAGCCGTTCCGATATGGAAAGAAGAATTTGAATGTTACCAAGCGCCCCATTGCAATGGAATCAGACGCCGTATCAAAGTCCGTAAAATCGTTACATTCACTCCATTCTATTTTCGGCAATTGGCCATTTCCCAATCCACTCATTCTATTGGAAACCTATGTTTAATGGCGCTCGCAATCCGTATCGCGAGAATGCGCAAGAACTCAATTACGTCTTCAGTCAGCCCCACCATGTCAGAAAATCACTCAATTCAGGATGACTCTCCTGCCGGCCTCGAAAACATGAACGCTGATGAAGGGCTGGTTGATCGCACGCAGAAGCTCATTGACGAAGTCAACCAATTGCTAGGTTCGGATTCTTCTCCAGCAAAAGACGGAGAAAACACGCTCGAACTGTCTGCCGATGCATCAGGGCAACTAAAGAATTTCCTTAACAACCTTGATAACCAACCTGCCGCAGCTGAGGCTGCAACGGAACCAGTGGCTGCA
>CAYUNP010000014.1:47106-54527 GCA_964446085.1 uncultured Pirellulaceae bacterium | reverse complement strand
TCAGCTTCCAACGCTGCCTCTTCATTATTTTCCTGAAGTGCCGACTCTGAACGTTCCTCACCATCCTGATCCATATCGGCGGCAGACTCTGATTGAGACTCCGGAGACGTTTCCGTCTGATCAGCAGACTCCAAGGCAACCGTTATTTCATAGCTGCCAACCTGTAGGCGATCATCTTCTCGCATATCGACTGAATCCTTGATTGCTTCACCGTTGAGCAAAGTGCTACCCGTATACCAGTCACGCACTTCGAGAAAACCCTCCTCTTTCAATGCAAGAATGCAATGCAACGATCGAATCTCATCGCCTTCGAGTTGAATTCTGCAATGTCCGCCGCTGCCAACGAGTGTGTTCGTATCCACATCCAGCGCGAAGTACTGGACTTCTGATCCAGTGCGGAGCGTCAGATACGGTTTCTGTGGTTTTGCGATTTCCTGTTCGTTCATTTTTACGCCTCCTCTTCCTGTGTCGCCGGACCGTTCTCAAGCACTGCTTCCCGAATACAATCGACGGTGCAGTCGGTAGCCAATGTCGATTTGATCTGCTCTGGTGCCGTATCACCTTCGTCAGTGCGAATTCCGATCACGCGGACGTCTTCCAACAGCTCCGAAACTTCGTCCAGCAACACTTGCGCCTGATCTCCGACTTCCACCAACAGAACATCGGGGCGGGTACGGCGAAACAGAAGCTTCAAACCATCTGCATCACGAACCAGTTTGCCAGCAACTTCTGTCGGTGACTGCTGATAGAAAGATCGGACTTTCAATGCCTGTTCGCCATCAGCGAAGACTCCGTAAACTCGCGTTTTCGATTCCATTGAAACTTTCTCAATCAGTTCAGCCATTTCAAATCCATGAACGACTCGCTGGACTTCTTCTTCAGGCCAGTCGAGTCTGGCAGCCAACTGGCTAACGCTCACTGGCTCCGAAACAAGGTTCATCAATTTCATGTGACGACTCGAAAGGCCAGCCCGATCAAGGTTTTGTCCCCGGATCGCACGTCGCTGGTAGCCATCGCTTTCGCCACTTTGGGGCAGTTCGTCCTTTTCGCAGATCAGACAGCTTTCGACAAGAATCGACAGCAGGCTCGAATCGAGCGGCAGTTTTTCGAACAGATGCGGTGGAGCGACATTGCGATCGAACCGGAACGAAGTGATCTTTTCGTTGAAACAAAACCGCAGCAGAATTGCAGCCTGCAAACGCAACAGTTTCTTCAGCAGTCTTGGATCGAGTACTTTGCTATCAAGCAATCCAACCAGCCCATCAATTTCGCTTCCGCGTCGTCCGGCAACCGTGAGTTTGACAACAGGTGCCAGTTCGGCAAGTGATTCTGGCATTCTGCTGGAGACATATTCGGTATCGATTCCTGATCCAGTGACTCCCTGAATTCGGCCGCGATCGATATAGACAGAGATTCGACCCGTTTCACCGTCGACTGTCAGGACACCTTTTTTGTTTCCGTTGTTGAGCATATCGATGACTTCACGCAATCCGAAACACGCGAAGGTGCCCGTCAGATCGCTTTCGCCAAGTTCATCAATTACTTCTGGAACGGCAGACCCTTCGGATTGCGACTGCACCACCATCACACCGGTGTCGATTGCGTTTTCGATCGTCGCAATCAGCGCTTCGGGAGTGTATGGCTTGGGCAGCATATCGACAACGTTGTCACAATCAACGTACTCAACGTATGCTTTCTTTCGCAGCGTTGAACTGGCGACAACAGGAATCGCAGCCGTATCGGGGATCGCCAGCAATTCGCAGGCGACTTCGTAACCCGTTTTACCTGGCAACTGATGATCCAGAATGATCAAGTCCGGCTGTTGAGACTTTGCTGTTTCGACACCTTCTTCGGCCGTACCCGCCACAAGAACACGGTAGCCTTGACTACTGAGTTCCTTGTCGACGAGGCGACGAATGGTTGTACTGTCATCGATGACTAAAACTGTTTTTTCAGACATGGTAAGTTATCCCTGGCATGTTGCCAAAATGAAACCAAGTTGTTCGAGACGACTCTGCACGAGCTGCTTCGATACGGGTTTATTGATGTAATCGCAGGCTCCAAACTCAAGAGCTTGCTGACGGAAGTTCTGATCGTCACGACTGCTAACGACAACAACAGGTGCGTTGCAGTATTCGCCGTTCTGGATGTCGGCCAAAAGTTCAAGCCCACCCAGACGCGGCATATCGAGATCCGTGACCACAAGGTCAAAGTTCGATCGGTGTAATGTTTCAATGGCTTCGACACCATCTCCGGCTTCGATGGTTGCGAAACCATATTCCTTGAGAATTTTCGACACGTGTTTTCTGGCGGTAATCGAGTCATCGACAACCAGTGCACGCAGTCCATCGGAAGCGGCTTCGGAAGTGTAGTTCTGGTCGAAATCTGATTCCGGTGTGCAGTAGTCGGTTACGTTTTCACTTTCAAGTAGCAACACCTGCTTCCCGGAACCGGAAAGCGTAATACCACAAAACAGCGGATGTTTTTGCAGCATCTTCGGCAGTCCGCGAACGACGACTTCCTCTGGCCCCAGCAACTCGTCGACGACGATTGCAATCAGGGAGTCATCGGAATCGGTGGACCGGCGTGGACGCTTTACGACCAGAACGCTGTTTGACTTTTCCTGCTGATCATCGGCAACCGAGAACAGTCGTGTGAGATTGGCAAAGCCATCCCGTGTTTTCTTGGCGATAACAATGGACTGCATCGGCAGTGCGTACAGTTGTTCTGCACAGCGGAACACCATCACGTGTTCAATACCGGTTCTGCGAGGAATCAGCAGACGAATTGTGGTGCCTTTTCCGGAAACAGAATCGACTTCGATTCGACCATGCATTTTTTCGATGGTTGTGGCAACGACATCCATTCCAACACCACGGCCAGACGTTTCGCTGGCCTTTTCCTTGGTGGAAAATCCAGGGTGAAAAATCAGGTTCGCCAGTTCGGCATTGGAAGCCTGACTGTTTGCAGCTAACAAACCTTTTTCAATTCCGCGTTTTCGAACGGCTTCGTAGTTCACGCCATTTCCGTCGTCACGAACTTCGATCACCAGGAGTTGTGCGCTGGCAGAGGCTTCCAGGGTAATCGTACCGGTCGCATCTTTTCCGGAACGGGTCCGCTCTTCAGGTGACTGAATACCATGGGCAACGCAGTTTCGAACGACGTGCAACAGCGACTCATACAGGCGTTCCTGAATCTCCTGCTCAAGTCCCGTGTTTCCTCCAACGACCTCGACTCGCACCTGCTTGTTTTCTGTTTTTGCGGCATCGCGAGCAGAGCGCTGCAGTCGACCAAAGAGCCCCGACACGGGTACCCTGCGTAAATGCATTAGCTCGTGGCGAAAGTCCCGGATGAATCGCGTGATCGCAGCGTTGTCATTTGCGACTGGCTTTTGAAGAGCACGAAAACCACGGGCAACCGCATCGATATCCTTCGACACCTCGCCGACGAGCGACGTGTGGACCAGGTTACCGGACTGTTCTTCGGCGTAACTCAATCGGGTCGAACACCGGGACAATTCACCGTAAAGCAAATCATACTCCGACGCACTGTTTTCGCGTCGGTTACGCAGCACGACAAGCTCCGCCAGCATGTCCATCAAACGATCGAGATGGGCAGCACGAACACGAATCGACGAATCGTCGCTGGCAGCGAAGCTCGAAAATCCGGGAGAGGACGAGTAGGAAGCGACTGGCGAGGTGGGATCAGAACTCTCTGTGAGTTCTGTTTCAACAGACTGTGGGTCAGTACTGGTGGTTTGTGATTGAGCACCGCTGGATTTTTTTGGTTGCGGATTCAACCGCTCCATTTCATTCCGTACGAAATCAATGGTTTCGAACAGGGTCTCCGGATTGACATTGGTGTTGGCGGCGAAAGCCTCTTCCAACGAGTTTTCCAGTTGGTGCATGTGCGACGCGATTCCGGCCAGCCCAACGGTTGCTGAAGCTCCTTTGAGCGTATGCAGCTCACGACAGAAAGCGCGAATCGATTCCTTGTCGCCAGGCTCAGAGTCGAGCTTCAATGCGGCGGCTTCCATCAACGCAACACATCGAAGCGAATCATCAAGAAAGGCGTCCAGCAATTCCCGATCCAGTTGGAGTTCCTGGCGAGCTGCCTGATCTGCTTCGGCCAAATCTACGGGAGCATCACTGTGAAACGCTTCGTTTTCGGTGTTGGCGGGTTCGATCGTTTCTGGCTGAGCAGCTTCATTTGATTCAGTCGGAACCGATTGTGGCGGAACCGCATCGGTTTGTGCAGGAGCCGCAACATCCGAGACGGCTTGCAGGAGCATCGCGATATCGTTACCCAATACGACTGGCTCCTGGTCAATTTCTGGTTCCGTCTGGAACTCGGGCTCCGGCACAACGGCGAGTTCATGGCTCCATGAATTTTCTGCCATGATGAAGTAGTCCGACCAGGCTTCGTTGGCCAAATCGATCATCATGTCGATTTTTGGGTTCGCTTCTTCGGCATCAATGCGTGATTCGACCAGCCCAAGATGACTTTCGATGAATTCCATGATCTCATCGACAACGCCAGGATCATCCGGAAATTTTCTGGCCCACTCTGCCGCTACCGCGACCAGCTTCGACAACTGTTGAGCTCCACGACAAAGATCATCTTTTCCAACAGCGTTTGCCGTATCGGCCAACTCCGTGAACTGCTCGGCAAGCAAGCGCAGACTGTGTTCATCGCGTGCGGCACGCTGAAACGACTCACGGACGGGCGCGTAAGCGTGTTCGAGTTGTTCTACGGATTCATCATTCATGGCTTCATCGTTCATGGCTTGCTCCTTTCTTATTGAACGTTAGTCACGTTTGCGGACTGTTCGCCGAAGCGCTGTAACGTTGATGCGATCTGGCCACTGAGATCGTCAAAGGATTTGGCCTTCCAGTTTGCTCCCTGGGCATGGGTGCGATTGACCCGGGCAGCTTCGGCACTGATTTGGAGCGTCTCGACAATGTCCTGTGTGAGCTTCATTTGCTCGCTTGAGGTGAGCGTGATCTTGTTGAGACCATCTGTCGAAACGGCCGCCGCTTTGCAAATGTTCTCCAACACATCGAGCGAATCATTGACACGTTCGATGACTTCGCCAAGTTGTGACTGTTCGCCGCTTTCCATCGAGAGCGACTGTGCTGTTTCCAGTTGAATCATCTCCAGGCGAGCCGTAATGTCGGCAACGGCCTGAGCCGACTGTTCCGAGAGAGCGCGAACTTCTTCAGCAACCAAAGCAAATCCTCGTCCGTGTTCACCAGCTCGAACTGATTCAATGGATGCATTTAACGCCAAAAGATCCGTTCGCGATGAGAGCGAGCCAATCGTCTGGACAATGGCTTCGACTTCGCGAGTGTGCTGACCAAGGGCCTGCAACTTTCGTTCGCGAAGCGCGGATTGATTCTTGATTTGATTGACTTCATCGCCCAGAGTCGCAACTTGAGTCAGGCCGCTCTTGGCAGCGTTTCGAGCCAACATACAGGCTTCTTTTGCGTGGTTGGCATGCCCACTGATCGTGTCGACACGATCAGTAAGTTGTTCGGCCAGCGAGTTTGTTTTCTCCGCTGCCTCGGATTGCATTTCTGTACCGGTGACAAGTTCTTCGGTCGTTCGGTGAATTTCCTGACCGCAGCCAAGAACCTGCCCCATGTCGGTTGCGACATCTGACTGAAACCGCTTGAAAACTCCTTTGAGTTGCTCAAGACAGGATAGCGGCATACCGTCGCTGCCGACCGACGAGTGGCCATCCATACCGGCAAGGTATCCCTGAATTGCACGGTATTCAGCTTCTACCGAAGGTGTTGCTTCGAATTTTTTGCTGATTTCATCACGTGCAGCGGCAGCAACGTCAGCCAGTTCCAACTCAATCTGTCTTTCGCGAGTTACAGCGGCGCGGCGCAAGTCGCTGATTCGTCGGCCCAAAGCATCAAATTCGTAGATACCAGTTTTGTCAAAATGTTCCTGACCCTGAGCTTTCGACTGTTCTACAACAGAACCGAAACTGCTCTTTGTCTTGAGCCATGAAAGGATGCTGGTTGCGAGAAACAGGAGCACACCTCCGGCGGCAAGTAACACCGCTACCAGGAGTGACGTTTGGCAGACTGCTGCACCAATTAAAGCACCGGCTGTGACCGATGCGACCGAGTTGACTGATTGAATGACGGGTAAACGCATGATTTTCTACAACTAGTTACAGATGAGTTGCGGTTGATTTTGATCGCTCGAGAGCCAGTACATCTCGAGAAGTCGTGACGCATACTGATGCGTCGCAGCTGGGTCCAGAATTTGTAACACCTGATCGTTCCATGACGCCGCGCCAATGATGACTCGTGACCATGGATCGGTTTTGTTAGCGAAGGTTGAAATTGAAATCTCAAGTTCTGCCAGGGTTGCCGCTTCATCAATCAGCAGTCCCCATGGACCATTGGGACTGAGCAGGATTGCGAGCTGTTGCTCTGCATCGGTCGATGTGTCGTATTGAATGCTGGTCAGCGCACGAAGGCTGACAACGGGAATAAATTCGTTTTGAAGATGACAAACGCCTTTGAGGCTCGCATCCGCATGAGCCAGCGGCGCAATACTGGGCCGAGGAACGATGTTGCGCACTGCCAATGCTGCGATGCCGAACCAGTTTTCACCGCTGCGGAAAACACAGCAACGACTTGTATCGTCAATATTTGTATTGTTACTGTTCATCTCGATTTACCTGAACCTGTGTGTCGTTTCCCGTTAGCTGGTTGGTTGGGACAATTGACTTTCAATAACGTCCAACAGTTCGTCCTGGCAAACAGGCTTGCGAAGATAAGCACCCAGTTCATCTCCCAGCATTCGAAGAGCCATGGAGTTTTCGGTGGTGAGAAAGACGATTGGAATCTCAGGGCAGATCGAACTCAGTTCCTCACAGAATCCGTATCCGTCGAGTACAGGCATGTTGACATCCAACACGATCAGGGCAGGTTGCTCGACCAGTTTGGTCAGCGCTTCCTCGCCATTGCTCGCGACAATGACGGGGTATCCCGCGTCCTCTAAAATTCGTTGTACCGTCAAACGTGCCGAATGGCAGTCGTCCACGACCATAATCGTTGGCATCGACATACAGATAATCCCAATTAAATGTTTGCGGCTCTGCTAAATGACGACAGAGCAATAAAAGAAGATAAGTCGGCCAATAGGGTGTGCACTTTTATTTCCAGGAGACGCGTAAAAATTCGAACTCGCCAGTCGCGCTAATCGACACCTGGTAAATTTCCTTTTTAAAAAAACATCAAATTCAATTTGCATAATCGGAACCGTAACCTAGTGGCCTGTCACCAGTCGATCGGATGCGATGCCTTATGCTTGCGTGAGGCTTGCTTACGCGAGCGACCAGCTAACGCAATTAATTGAAGCCCTGCTCGCTGGGAAATGATGAACATGCGAATTGCCCG
>CAYUNP010000014.1:42988-47006 GCA_964446085.1 uncultured Pirellulaceae bacterium | reverse complement strand
CCCGACCCAATGTTGCGCGACGAGCGTGACCATCGCACGCACAACCCGCATTTTGCGGTGTCGAATTACCGGACCCTCACACAAACGCAAACATGGCAGGCGCTCGAACGATGGACTAATGGGTTCTCATCCGTTTTTCGTCTCTGAGTATTCGTGATCCACGCCACTTTGCGTCAGCCAGCGTTTCGTCATAATGGTCATCAAAACAGATACCAAAACTCCGTAAAACACGATGATCAACGAATCCGAAATCAGATTGCTTAGCGAACGAAAAGTTGGTGTGAAGACGCTAAGCGGATATCGCAAACACATTCGCCTGCCCGATAAAGGCAGCACACTTTCCGATGAATTCCTGGCCGATCTCGCTGAAGGTGATTTGAACGAAGATCTCGATAACGCGTTTGCAAAACTGAGATCCGAGTTCGGTCTTAAACGCAAGCAGCTCGCGGCAACCGATCCAATTGGCAATTTCGGCGAGGTATCAACACCAGGTTTTACCTACGAAGTCTCGGTTTCCACGATCGAAGGCGAGTCGACCAACATTCTGTGGCGGCGGGCCATTTCAAAAATCTCGGAAGCAGACTCAGTTACCAGCTCGGCCTTTGAGAATACTTTTGGCAAACAGTTCAACATCCTGGAACTTGCCCTGCGAGAACCAATCGACGTCGAGGACGTCATTGATCAGGTTGAAGATTGTGACGACGATTCGGTACGCGTCGACTACGAGAAAGATGCCTCCTGGTGCCGAATCGATTTCCGCGGACGGAAGGAATCGATACACGTAGAGGCCGATCGAATTCGTGTTAACTCGGGCTCGGAAGTCTCTCCATCGGAGTTGATCGACACTTTCCTCTCTGCACACGCCCGATTCTTTAACGCCAGCAGCTAAAAATCCCATGGCAGATGAATCTGGTTTTGAATTGAATCTCGCCCGCCTCGCACGGGAACTTGCCAGCGCGCTGAAACCGCAGAACATCAGGATTGTTTTCGCTGAAAGTTGCACCGGCGGTATGATGGCTGCCGCCATGACGGGCGTGCCAGGAATTTCCGCCAACTTTTGCGGATCCGCCGTTACCTATCGGGAATCCACGAAAACCCAATGGTTGTCGATTTCCGAAAAAGATCTCGACCAACACACTGCCGAATCAGAATTCACCACTCATTCGATGGCCAAAGCTGTCCTTGAAAAAACGCCAGAAGCCGATTTCTCCGTGGCGATCACCGGTCACCTTGGACCAGGTGTTGAGGCTCAAATTGACGGCCTCATATTCGTGTCGGTCCTGTATCGGGGCAACGATTCATTGCAGGCGAACAAATCCAAACATCAACTGACCGGTTCGACCCGTCGACAACGACAGGCAGAAGCGGCATGCTTTGCTTTGGAACGGCTACTGAATTCGGTGCAGGATTTCTAACGAATCGAAACGCAAATCGCACCCGGGACAAAGGCGGACTTGCCCTGGTAAGTCAACTTTCCGGTTTCCTGGTCGATCGCAAATACCGTTACCGAGTTCGTATTTGCTCCAGCGGCCAACAACCACTTTCCATCCGGGGTCAGGTCAAAGTTGCGTGGCCAGGCGCCGTGAATCGAGGCTGTCTGCACTCTGCCAAAGAAATAGCTTTTGGCCTGAAAGCGAAAAACAGAAATGGAGTCGTGACCGCGATTGGCGGTGTAGATGAATTTCCCATTGGGATGCATCCGAACTTCGGAAGCACTGTTAAACACTTCGCCAGCTTTTTGCTCATCGCTGAGTGTCGGTTCAGTCGACATTTGCTTCATCGTGCCGTCGTCATTGACCAAAAAGCAACTGAGCGACATGGCAAGTTCGTTGAGCACAAACGCGAACTTTCCTTCTTCGTCATCTGAAGCGTCACGGATTTTCATGTGCCTTGGACCACCGCCAGCAATGCATTGGATCGTTTTGCCCGTCGAAACCAACTTTCGGGAGTCGAGGTCCAACTGGTAGACGACCAGTTGGTCGAGGCCCAGATCCGGAACGAAAACAAATTTGTTGTCCGGACTGATCGAAGCGTAATGCGGATGCGGGCTCTTCTGGCGGCGCGGGACGACATTGGAACCGCCCTGATGCCTGATTTCCTGGACTTCGTCACCAAGCATTCCATCTTCACCGATTGGAATGCTGATAACCGTCCCGCCTCCATACTGCGTGCTGATCAACACCGCGCCGGTCTGATCGGTCGTCAGAAAGCAGGAACCATCATTGATGGGGATCGTTTGCCTGATCGACAATGATTTGTCGTCGGCCATTGCGATTGAGCAAATTGCAGACTTGCCGTTGGCTTTCGCCGTGGCGTACATGATCGGCAATTCTGGATGCCAGGTAATCCAGCCAGCGTTTTTGAGCTTCAGTGCCAAACGGCCTGATGAGAGCTTGCCCGATTCAGTATCGAACACCGAATGGTAAATACCGGTTGGTTGCGATGCGTTGTTACCACCGGTACCAAACCAGATATCGCGATCTTCCGCCTGCAAGATCGAGTTGAAAACAAACAACGACAGACAGAGAGCAAAGAGCACGCGCACCATTGATTTACCTTGCGGCGAATTGTTCAGCAAACTGGATCATCCAACTGTTCAGTTTTTCTTCGAAGCCTTCAAAGGTGGCTTCGTCGATATCCTGAAAGTGATTCCAGCTAAAGAGTTCTTTGTCAGAAATCGTACCTTTGCCGGAGATGTTAACCACGTTGTACGAGTTGATCGGCCGAACCGTCAGCTCAAGCCGCGAAAAGAACGAACCGGCTCGACCATCAGGTCCGCGAGTCAGGTCCTGCCGGTGAATCGCACCACCCCATCCCTTGCCACCGTAGATGATCTCGTATTCAAATCCGGGAAAGCGCTCGGCCAACCGTTTCAGCGATTTTTCGACGTAGTCCGAGAGGTGCAAACGGAATTCGTTGTGACGTCGTTTTATTTCGTCAGCATTCAACGATTCCTTTTTGCGATCCTGCTCACGTTTGACATTCCGTTGCTGGCCACGCTCGATGGCTTTTTCAAGTTGATCTTCAAAGTCCATGTAATTCGACTACTCGTCCGTTTTGTCTTCTGGCTTCTTTTTAACAAACTGCATCAAGTCAGAGAACGACGTCATTGGCGCGTCCCCTTTAAGCATCTCATCGGTGATTGGAGTAACTGGTTTGGGAGCACGTGGTTTTGGCTTCCATGATTTTTTGGTTGTCGCGCGGCCGCGCTGTCCGCCTCGCTGTCCGCCGCGTTGTCCACTACGCTGCCCGCGTCCATAGGGCTTTCCACCTCCGGAACGAGTTTGTGCATCCGCAGACTTTCGCTCACCACCTCTTGCTGGTTTACGACGTGCCCCACGAGTACGTTCAGTTCCCGGGCGAATCGCCGTTAACTTTACGCGACGCTTTTTCGGTTCGATCTCTGAAATCCACGTGTGGATCACGTCTCCAACAGCATACATCACTTGCGGGTCACGGATGAAACGATTTGAGAGTTGACTCACATGAACCAGACAACTTTCGCCAAGGCCGATATCAACAAAGACGCCAAAGTCGACAACGTTGACGACTTGAGCTTCCAGTTGCATGCCCGGCTCCAGATCAGCCGTCTTGATCATCCCTCGGCGGAAAACCGGTTTTCGGACTTTCTCACGTGGATCCCAATCAGGCCGTTTCATCGTGCGAACAATGTCGGTGAGCAGCATTTTGCCGGCAGAGATTTCGCCAGCCAGAGTCTCAAGTTCCAACGCCGAGATCTTCTCCACGATTTCGCGCCGCCTCTTTCGCGCTGCGACCACCTCAGGAGATGGCTTGGGGCGAGCCGAAGGTGCCGGTGCCGTAGCGGCAGGTGCCGGAGTCGACTCTGGCGTGGCGGGAGTTTCCGCAACCACTGCCTCAGGCTTTGCGTCTGTCTTCTCGGTCGAATCTGAATCAGCGGCTTTCACCTCGGCAGCGTCCGTGTTAGCTGAAGTCTCCACAGGCGGGGCTGCGCCAGTGTCCGATGCAGGCGTCGCTTCCGCAGCAGGTGCAGCAGCCT
>CAYUNP010000014.1:41447-42888 GCA_964446085.1 uncultured Pirellulaceae bacterium | reverse complement strand
GCGGACTCGGCTGCAGGAGCCGCGGCAACCGGGGCAGCAGCTTTTGCATGATGTTGAACGCGAACAATCTGGGGAAACAGATCTTCCGCAGTCGCATCGACACGTTGAATAATTTGCTCGGCGACGGGATAGCTTTCGGGGTGAATGGAAGTCGAATCAAGCGGACAGTCGCCTCCCGAAATCCTCAAAAAACCGGCAGCCTGAATGAACGTCGTATCTCCAACGCCGCTTACTTCTTTCAACTCCTGTCGATTCTTGAACTCACCTTTTTCCTTGCGATGTTCGACAAGCCTGCGAGCTGTCAATGCGTTGAGACCACTAACATAAGTCAGCAACGACGAACTGGCCGTGTTCACATCCACGCCGACACGATTCACGCAAAACTGAACCACTTCGTCCAGCGACTCGCTCAAGTGTTTGGCTTTCACATCGTGCTGATACATTCCGACGCCAATGTTTGCCGGGCTGATCTTGACCAACTCAGACATTGGATCCTGCAACCGTCGTCCAATCGAAACCGCGCTACGAACAGCAGGTGACATATCGGGCAACTCTTCACGGCCAACTTCGCTGGTCGAGTAAATGCTGGCTCCCGCTTCATTGACCATCACGTATCGAACCGCCTGATTGTCAGCAAAATGGGTTTCAATACAGCTGGAGACCATCTGCTCCGCTTCGCGACAGGCTGCTCCGTTGCCGATCGCAATCAAATCGATCGCGTACTGCTTCGCCAGGTCCGCGACCTTCTTCCTGCTTTCATCGCGACGGGTCTGATTACCGACCACGAACACGTGATCCGAATGTAGCACATCACCGTTTTTCTCCAGGATCGCAACCGAGCAACCCCGCTTGTAGCCAGGGTCAATCGCCAACACGCGGCGATTACGAGTCGGAGGCTGAAGCAACAGGTTCCGCAAATTGTTTGCAAAGACTTCAACGGCATGCTTTTCAGCACCCTCAGTCATCTCACGACGGATCTCGCGTTCCAGAGATGGCAACACCAATCGCGTCAGAGCATCCTGAACGCAGGTCTTGAGGTGACTGGCAAAAGGATGATCTTCCGGGACCAGTTTCTTGACCGCCAGGTCGAACACCTTCTTATCATCGCATTCGATTTTGACTTTCAGCTTCTTGGCACGCTCACCACGATTGATCGAAAGGACGCGATGACTTGGGAACTGTTTGACTGGCTGCTTGAAGTTGTGATAGTCCTTGTAAGGATCATCCACCTGCTTCTTTTTCTTCTTTTTCTTCTTTGCTTTTGGTTTGGCAGGGACAGCAGCTGGCGTTTCGGACTTGGTGTCTTTATCAGGCTGAGATTGCGTTTCGGATTTTTCGTCAACAGGTTTCGCATCGCCAACAGATTCTGTTGGAGCGGTCGTTTCAGCCGACACTGCCTCAGCCGCTGGAGTTGCCTCAGCCGTTGTAGTTGCCTCAGCAG
>CAYUNP010000014.1:0-41347 GCA_964446085.1 uncultured Pirellulaceae bacterium | reverse complement strand
AGCACCGCCTTCGGGAGCAGCTTCGGTTTCAGCTGGCTTTTCCGCAGCCGCTTTCTCTTTTGCTTTCCTGTCGTTTTCCTTTTGTGCCTCAGCCTGTTCCTTCAACTGCAACTGAACGGTTGACTGAGCAGTCAGCTTTCCGGTCTCATTGACCACCTGCCGCAGCTGCTGTCGCAGTTCAACATCATCGGCATACTTTTCTGCCAACAGATCGCTGACTCCGCGAATCACTTCATCGACCGAATTGAGTCCCTTGTCGACTCGCACGTATTCGGTGGCTTTGGTCGCGAGGTCAACTTCGGGAGCGGTACCGCTGAAGATCGCTTCGGCCAGTGGACCCAGTCCCTTTTGTCTTGCTTCCTGGGCACGAGACTTCTTGCGCGGCTTGAAGGGAAGATAAACATCTTCTACCGCACGGTTCGTGTTCGCTTTGTCGATCGCGACTTTGAGTTCGTCGGTCAGCTTGTTCTGCGACTCAATCGACTTGAGCACGAACGCCTTGCGCTCGGCCAGAGCACGGAGCGAATTCGCCTGCGTTTTAACAGACAGAATTTGCTCTTCATTCATGCCTCCCGTTTCGTCCTTACGAAAACGGGTAATGAAAGGAATCGTATTTCCTTCATCCAATAGCTCAACAGTTCGTTGAACTTTCTCAGGCGGTAAATTCAGGTCACGGGCAATTATTGATATATCTATCATCTCGGGAAAACCCAATTGGGGATAATCCTTGGGGTTCGGTTTTCTATCGAGGGACCTGAACCGCGTCGGAAGGGGAAGATGATTTTACCAACAAATCAAACGATTCGAACAGGCTTTAAACGGACCATACAGAATAAACTGTCAGCAAAAGGTCGTATCTGAAAAAAATAACTGTTAGTTCCCTGGGCTTACCCAAAGCAACAATGGATCAATAGCCAGCCGCCTGACCGTCTTTGCGGGACTCAGATGCACCGAAATACACATCCTTCGCCGCATCGTACTGAATCCCCTGATAACCGCCGAAGGATCCAACATTTCGAGTCAACTTGTGTCGTCGCTTCACCAAATCACGAAGTACTTCACGACTAAAGCCTGATTCCAGCGACACCGTACCGCCATCAGTCATCTTCTCGCCAGTGGGCTGCGATGAGCCCGTATGCAGGATCCGCGGAGCATCTCCGGCCTCCTGGACGTTCATTCCGAAGTCCACCATGTTCATCACGATCTGCGCGTGACCCTGAGGCTGAGTTGCTCCTCCCATGACGCCAAAACTCAGAAACGGCTTTCCGTCTTTGGTCACAAACGCCGGAATGATGGTATGGAAAGGTCGCTTGCCCGGCGCGTATGAATTGGGCCGACCGGGCGTCAAATCAAACAACTCGCCGCGGTCCTGCAAACAGAACCCCAAACCAGTGGGGCACATCCCCGAACCCATTCCGCGATAGTTGCTTTGAATCAGCGAGACCATGTTGCGGTCTTTGTCAGCGACGGTCAGGTAAATCGTGTCGCCGTCAGTGATGCCGACGTCGTAGCGACTGGCCGCCGATTTCCCGATCAACTTGCGACGCTCGTCTGCGTATTCTTTCGAGATCAAACGTTCCACGGGAGATGAGTAAAAATCCATGTCGGCGTAAAGACGAGCTCGATCTTCGAAAGCAAGTTTTTTCGCTTCCACAAAAGCATGCACATGTTCGGTGCTGCCATATTCGATTTCGGAGAAGTCGTATCCTTCCAGGACGTTCAACATCTGTAGTGCCGCGATTCCCTGGCCATTGGGAGGCAGCTCCCAGACATCGTAGCCGCGGTAGTTCGTGGAAACGGGCTCGACCCACTGACTCTTGTGAGCAGCAAGGTCTTCATAGGAAAGATAGCCGCCGTGCTCTTTCATGAAGGCGTCGATCGTTTTGGCGATTGAGCCTTTATAAAATTCATCACGACCACCACTGGCAAGCTTCTCAAGCGTTGAGGCCAACATTGGGTTGCGAAAGATCTCTCCTTTCTTCGGTGCCTTGCCGCCACGCAGAAAGGTATCTTCGAAACCAGGGTAACGTTTCAGGAATGAACTTCGATTCCAGTAGTAAGCAATCAGCTCCGAAACCGGAAAGCCCTCTTTTGCGTAGCCGATCGCAGGAGCCAGATTTTCCGCCATCGAGAGTTTGCCGAATTTGCCATGAAGTTCAAACCAACCATCGACGCAACCCGGCACAGAAACCGGAAGCGGTCCCAGTGACGGAATCTTCTTGCGATCTCCGAGCTCCTCTTTCAGTTTCTCCAGCGTCAGACTTTTCGGCGATCGGCCGCTGGCGTTGAGCCCGTAGAGCTTCTGGTCTTTTTCAATCCAGACGATCGCAAAGAGATCGCCTCCCATGCCGTTGCCCGTCGGTTCCATCAGCCCCAGCGTCGCGTTGGCTGCAATCGCTGCATCAATCGCATTGCCACCAGATTTCAGGATGTCGAGCGCGACCTGAGTTGCAAGTGGCTGGCTGGTCGCGGCCATGCCGGTGCGAGCGATGACTTCGCTGCGAGTTGCAAACGCCTTGCCGGTGATTCGATCCTGTGCCACGACGGACTGAGCCAAAACGAATGAAACCAACAGCAGTATAAAAGTACGCATCGACAATCCTTGATTTTCTAGCCAACTGGAAACTGACGACAGTACTCATAGACTGCCATCGTTGTTGCGGTGACGACATTGTAACTGTACGGCAAACCGTAAACAGGGATTTCGATACAGTCATCGGTCAACGCCAACTCTTCGTCGGGAATACCGTGCCGCTCGTGACCGATTAACAATGCTGTTTTACGCTGATACTGGTACTCAAAAAGACTCCGGGAATCGTCAGTTTGCTCGAGTCCCACCAGTCGAAATCCGTCGAGCTTGAGTTGCTTGAGCACTGGCAACAGTGTGCGTTTATGAACGATCTCGACTTGCTGAGCGCCATCGCGGGCGATCTTCGGATCGATCTTCGGGTTACCGGAAGTAATGATTTTCGAAATCCCGGCACAGGATACCAATCGCACCATCCGCGAAAGGTTGATGTTGCTTCGCAGGGCAGGGCACACGATGACGATTTCACGCGGTCGTTCCAGTTCGCTGCCGGGCTTGTGTCGAATCTGTTCAGTCATGATCGCATTTTGCACCCGACTTCGTCATTTGCAACGGGAGGGAGGTTGAGTCGCCTTTCGAACCTGGCCAATGCGGGCTCCTGTTTCGGCAAGCGCCACAAGCTCCCAAAATCGCTAGATCATGTCGAAGTCCATCAGATCATCGGACGAAACATCGTCGCCGGTGGCTTCGGCTGCTGTTGGAGCCGCCTGCTGAAGTCCCACGTAGTCGACGCTGGACGGATCGCCAACGAGAAAGAAAATTTCACCGACATCGTTATGCATCAGAAAACCGGCATCCGCTTCGAGCCCGCCACGAAAGCTGTAGGGAAACTTGAAGATCGATCCCGCCACAAGTTCAGACGCCAGACGTTCATCGAGGTCTTCGCTTTGGAGTTGATAGATCAAACGGATATTGTGATTGAGCAGATCTTCAGCGTCCGCTTTTTCGCCCAACTCAATGGGCGCAGAAAAAGAAGAAGCGACAGGTTCAATCTGGTTTCCTTCCAGATCCACTGCCGTTAAATCTGATTTTTCGATCCAGCTGCCATCGGCATCGACGTAGCCAATCCCGGTGCCACCTTTGCCAATCAGCGTCTTGCCATCTTCGGCCAGTGTATTGAGCTCACAGGATTCGCCATCTTCATCGAGCACCAACAACTCCTTGAATCCGTACAACCTGGAGCGATCGACTTTGTGCATTTCAAAGTCGATCTGGTTTCCGGCAAGGTTGAAAGATAGCGTACGTGGCATGACAGGCCTTCCAACAGGTTGATTACTGGGCAGATTCAGGCGGTGGATCCGGAACTTTTCCGGAATCAATCCACTTCTGGATTTCCGTTTCTGCGTTTTTGATGAAGTCGGAACTGGCGATCTTTTTTAACGGCGAGAACATCTTTTGAATCACCAATCTCTCTCGCTGGACTTCCGTTTGAGATTTTAGTCGAATCTCTTCGTCTGCCATACGCGCCCGTAAATCCTGTGGGTTCTCAAGGTCGGCATAAGTTCGCAAAATCTCGCGAGCCTTGTCCTTTTTGCCATCCTTGACCGCTTGTGCGATTTCCTTTTCATAGATCTTTCGCAAGACAGCCAGCGAAAGGATCTCGTTCTGGATGCCGTCCACGACACCACTGGCCAACAGGCGAATTTCATCCTGGGTGACAGAAGTTTCCAGTTCATCACGAAATCCAGGAATGACAGGTATCTTCTTCAGCCTTCGGCCACCACGCCGGACGACCAACATACGCATCCCGTCACTGGCTGGAATCAGGATCTCTCCACGCCAGTCTGTTTTGCCGTGATACTCAAGCTCCTTCGTGATTTCATCGGGCTCAACCGTCGCCACGTCGTATCCTTCAAGCGGCTCCGGTTTGCCATCGCCGCGCGAAACCAGACGCAAAACCGTTGAACCATCAGCGGGGCGAATCACAAGTCCAAGTTTCTGGGCACGCTTACTTTTTCGACCTGCCAAAGGAGCACGAACCGACGAGAACACGTTTCCATTGATCACCGTGCCTTCGATTTCATCAATCGCAATAAACGTAAAAGGAACGGGATCGAGCTTCACCAGGTTTCCACTACGGTCCGTCCGAATGACGATCGGCAAAAGTCGATCCGAGTCGCGAATGAAACATGGTGAGCTCGTATTGGTGACCACTTCGGGTTCAAGCTCTTCATTCATTTGGGTGCGAACACAGGCTTCAATTCCACGGGCGCGAAGTTCGGCTTCGTTGTTCTGGGTGACTTCATCGATTCGGGCGATCGGCATGAAAGCGCGGCCGACCAGCTTTCCCGCCAATGGACCAACGGAAGACATCAAACGCGTTTGGGCAGTCGCTTCGGGACCAAGCTGTTGGGTCCTGGCATCAATCTCCCGCACAGCGATCTCAATATTGCCCGCTCTGGAAACAACGCGAACCACGATCAGCTTGTCATAGAATTCAAGCTCGGCATCTTCCAGGATTTTGGCGGCGGCATCGCCATCGAGTTTTGACTGCAACAACTTCCAGCGCCATTGGCTGGGCGGTGTTCCAACTTTAACATTCCAGCCACTGGGATCCATCAACTGGCAGACAGTGGAAATCCGTTGGCAGATTTCGGATTCACGGTTGGCCAGTGCAGGCGAGCCGTCAAAGCAAACCCACGCGGCGACCTGATAGGGCCGCGTTTCCCAGGCACGCCTGCTGGCAGCGGGCTCCTCAGCGATTTTCACTGAGCGAAACTCACCTCGCCAGGCTGGCGTTTTGGCAACCATTTCGTCCTGCTCTTTGGCAGGCTCTTCCTGCATCGCAAAAGCGCTGCCGCACACAAGTGCCACAACCGCAAAGGAACAGAAAGTAATTCGTTGGTTGATCATTTTGCACCTTTCTGTTCGGTCGCAAATCCTTCGATTTTCCATCGGCGAACGTTCTGGTAGAGGTGAATCAAATCGCGTCCAAGGCCGTAAACGTTTTTACGGAACGCAAAATGTTCCTTGATTTGGTACAGCGGAATCACAGACAGATCGTTGGCAACCTGACGATGGATGCGTCGCAACGTACGACTGGCCCCCTGCCACGATTCGCTATAACCCAGTTTTTGCAGCGACTGTTCCACCGGAGAAGAAACATCGCGGGCAATTCCATGAGCGCCCATGATCCGTGCCGCGTCAGTGAGCGGCTCTTCAATCGCGGCTTCGACATACAGCAGATCCCAGTTGTCGTCATCGGGGAAAGACACATCTGCGCTCAACGGTCGCAGCGTCGTCGCAATACCGGACTCTTCCCAGCTTTGCTTGATTTTGAAGCAGGCTGATGTTGCCAGTGAACCGGCAGGATGGGCCAATACGAGCGAAGGAGGCGCCGAACGACCTTCAGGAAAGCTATTCGTTTTACCAGTCCGTGCCATATGGCTCAGAACCATTGAAAGTCTCTGTTGAAACGGAAGCGATTTGACTTTCAGGTCATAGGCGTAGGAAACCTGATCGTAGTCATCACTACCAATTGGAAACGGACCACTGAGCGGCTCACAGCCATCAATTTCAGCACCCCCAAAAACATCGTTCACAATTCCTGCGCGATCGATACCTGTCGAAAGGCTACGAACCAACTGGCCTGACTCTTCATACTCGCCGCGGATTTTGGGCACCAGAAAGTGAACCGTCGGAATTGCGTAAGGACGAACTTCGATTCCTTTGGCTTTGCGAAGCTTTGGAATGTCGGCCAGGGCAGGGCGATCAACGACGTCAACCTGTCCACGAATCAGAGCATCCACTGCATCGGAAGACGCTCGGTAGTATTCCTCAATTATGACCGGGTACTGCTTTTTGGAATCGCGAGGATAACGGTCATTGTATTCAAACGTGGACTCATCCCCCTTCTTTCCAGTCAACAGATAAATACCATTCTGTTCAGGTTGACCATCTTCGGCGCGATCAGCGTACTGAAAACGGGCAATGGCCGCCGGGCGAACAAACGGACGTCGAAACTTGACATCAACGCGACCGCCATCTTCAACTGAGGCTGTTTCAAATATCTTTGCCCAGGCAGGCAAATAGTTTTTTGAACTCGGGCTCGCATGATCGAGCAGTCGAAACGCAATCTGATTCGGCGTCGTCGCCGGAAGCAGCGGATCAACCATTTCATCAAAGATGAATGCGTATTCCAACCCAAGGTCATCCGTACGCTCAAAGCGTCCATTGAGGAAGTCGTATCGTCCACCTTCATCGCTGAGTCCAGTCAGTTCAATGATCGTGCGCTGGGTCAGTCGGCCAACTCTTCGTGAACCCCAGTGGTCAAGACGATTTGGATTGGCATCTCCTGCGGGCTGATTTACCGCAACGACGATCAGGGGAAACTGCTTCGTGATTGCAACCTGAACGTCCCGTGTCTTCTGCAAACCAGGAGTGATTCGTTCCGCAAGACGGGAAAGGAAGTGCGCCCGCCGTCCGTCTCCTGCTTCCGCTGCTTTTATCGCTTCCTCAAGCACCTGGTCTGCCTGGTCGCGAAAACGCTGACGCCACTTGTCGACGAAATCTTTGGAGGCGTCGCCATACTGTTTTTCGATTTGATCCAGCGCCGCCTTGATATACTCCGCATCGCCATCATCGAACCGTTGCTGAAGCAAACCGTCGTAGCATTTGTCAATCGTCTGTTTCAGGGTTCCCCGAATGCCATCCACTCTAAGTGAAGGATCCTGCTGATACAGATCCTCAAAAATCGAAAGCGAAAGCTCGTAGTTTCCGTCTTCCAGATTTGCAGCGGCATCCTTGAACAGGATCCTCTGCAACTGCTTGCGAACTTCCGGATCAGCGGCTCCACCGTTGTCATATACGTGCAGCAAATTCCGTAGCGCCGCCGCATAGTCCCGGTTGTCAATAAACGTATCGGCTTCGTCGAGCAACAACTCATTGAAAGCAACGAATTCTTCAACATTGACATAGGGAATCTGCAACAGGAATTCTGATTCCTCGCGGAATTCAAATTTCAAAGTCCCTGTCTTGGGGAAGGGGACCCTGGGATTTTCAAGCGGCACAATCTTGATAATCGCGTTGTCGCTTCGATTGTCCAGGTAGATGAGATCAAAGGGCTCTTCATCCAACAACGGTGACGACCACTCGCCCTCCTGAATGACCTGACCGGAGACAGAATGCGTCACCATCAACGTCACCACGCAAAAGCAAAATGCCAACGTCGCAATGCGAATCAGTGTGTAAGCCGAATCAGTTTTCTGTTGTGATTTCATTTTTCAAACCGTAAGCAGAATCAACCCTGAGGACCGGTCGAAAGCACATGAACTGTGCCGTCCATTCCGGAAAAGAAAACTTTTCCATCAGCAAATGTCGGTGCATGAACGATCGGCTGTCCGATGTCCATCTGCTTCGACTCCTCGCCTGAAGCACCATCCAAAAACAGAACTTTTCCGCTTTGGAAAATTAAAGCCGTTTCACCAGAGATGCTTTGCGGCGGACAGGCAAACCGGTCATTCGTCAGATTCTTGACCCATTTTTGATTTACCGATTCATCAAACATTACCAACTGGTCGCTATCGAGAAGCACCATCACTCCGCCATCAACTGCCCACGGGCCATCGACAACCCGTCCGTTGACAGCGACACGCCCAAGTTCTCCCCCCCCCGCATCAACTTTCACGATCGAGTCCACTTCTTCAACACGATCAGCAGCGAAAACAGCGCCTCCGACCGCGGCCAGGTTGCCAATAAAGTTACCTGCGGACTCCAGTGAACCAACACTGCGAATCGATCGTCCCTTTTCGATTTCAAGCAAATACAACGTGCTGGTCGTCGCTCCACTATCATCGCCAATTTGCGTCGCCGCAGCGACAACACCGCTATCCACCTGGACCGGGCGAATCCAGTCGACTTTCTTGCCAGGAGTAACTGGAGGTAGAAATGATTCACCTTTCACCAAGCCGTTTTCTGGATCGACTGCTGCGATCTGACCATTGGAATTGGCGACAACCAATTGGCCATCAACGACAATCGGCATGCAAGCCGGATTATCCGACGGCTTTGAGTAGTTGGTCAATTCGAGCGAACCACTGGCGATATCAATCACCGCGAACTCACGCGTACCATCTCCTCCGGCAACAACCCAGGCGTTGTCACCAAGACTGGAAGTCCCATCGAACCGGAGACTCTCAAGTACAGTACTGGCCTTGGCCGACTGCTTGACGAACCCACTTTCTGTCGCCGTGGACATGTTGAACAGGTCGCCCTGGCTGGAAACGGCAAACTGATTCCCGCCCGAAGAGATCACCGAACCGGCAACCGCTCCGCCAAAATCATTTCGCCAAATTGGCTCCAGCGTACTGGCGTCGACCAACGAAGCCGACACCATCCCCGAACCAATGCGTTTGCGAATATGGAATAGTTTGTCATCAAGCTTCAGACTTGGCGCGACAAACGAGTCGGACCCGTGCTTGAGCACCTTCAGATCGAACTTCCCAAGGTTACGTTTGACTTTATAAAACGCCGCACCGGTTCCACAAACCCAGAGGTTACTTCCATCGGTTTCGACAAACGAAGGCTGACCCTCCTTGCTTTCGAATCGCTCGTTCGCAAATTTTGTAATGGGGGTTTTGTCGTCACCCTGATTGAATTGCAGAATCACCATATGTCCGTTGTCACTAACCACCAGCAACCAACGGCCGTATCGCTGCAAGTGACGAGTCACCGGACCATCAGTCACCCGACGGATCACCTGCACCGGTTCTGTCCCCAATTTCAATCCATTCTCCTGGGGACGAATGACCGACATGTCGCAAAAGTCACCACCGTTTTCAAGCACGATCAGGTGACCGTTGTAAACATAGGGAGCGACCGAAACGCTGCCCTCGTAGTGGCCAAGGTAGAACGTTTCCTTGCAGACCATGTCTTCGGTGCCGATGACGTAGAGATTGGATTTCAACCCAACCTGATAGATCAATGGATCCTGCTCACTAATGAAACACGATGTGTTTGCACCCTGGGGAAGCTGTGCCGAACCAAGCAGCACGCCACGCAACGGATCAATCCGTATCAGCTTTCCCGAAGCGGTTGTTACGACCAGCTTCTCAGCCGTCATCGCAGGTGCGAAGAACGTTTCTCCGATTGGTGCTCGCCAAACCACCTCACCACTGGCTGTCCTGACTTTCAGCAGATCGCTGCGCCCAACATCTGACACCAGCACATGCTCTTCATCCATCTTCTGCGGATGGATCGATGCCCCCAACCCAACAAAAACTCGCCAGGCAATTTTTCCAGTACCAGCATCGAAACCAAGTACAGCACCATCAACGAGCGTCGGAATGATCTCTCCCATCAAGCCCTCGTCAGGGGCACCAACAACGGCGCCCAGCACAAAAGTTTTCTCGACCGAAGACGGAGCCATGGAATTCGAAGGCTCAAAGCTGACTTGCGCAGGCCCGATCAGCTTTGACTCGCGTTCACTGGTCTTCACCATCAGCTCACGCAGCTCGCTACGGGCAGCGAGGTCACCATATTTACGAGTCAGATCCTGGAACGTCTTGAAGGCCGTTTCGGTCTGACCTTCAGCACCAAGACTTTCAATCGAAACAAGGGCTATCGAATAGTCCTTTTCCTTTTGAATGAATCCTTCAATCGTACGGATATTGTTTTCCAGTCGATCAATATACGCCTTGTTCCTTGAAACTTTTCTGGCAGAAGACGTTACATAAAAGACGTTATCGACAACATCCTTTTTGAACGTGTTGGCCTTCACCAGGTTGGCTTCCATCGCCGGGAGTTCGGTATTTTTGAGCATGCCGGTAGTCAATTCAGCCAGCGAACGCGGCAGCATCACCCCCAGGTCATCGCGAATGATGTCCATGTCGACGTCTTCGTCTTCGGCGTACTCCGGCAATTTATTGCTGGCCCGATTGAGGGTCTCTTCCCACAACTCGGAATCAAAGGAATCCCGCAACAGACTCTGAACACGGCGGGCTTTTGCTTCCTTGATAAACTTGTGATTGGGAGCCGCTTCGATGTAATCATCATAAGCCTTGATCGCGGCCTGATAGGAACTTGCTTCAAAGTGATCGCGAGCATTGTTGTACAACGCCTCCGGTTCCATATTGCTGACGGTGAACCAGAGAAACATTCCGACCATCATCAGGAAACCAAGAACGGTGAACCCAATGTAAGGCCAGCGACTGCTCCACTGATCGCGTTTGTCGATCTTACCACCGAAAGAAGCCTTGGGCTTGCTTTCGCCTGCAGTCGCCGCTCCAAAATCATCAACGCCCTGCCCGTAGTCGTAGGCATCTGGAATGGCATCGACCTGAACTTCGGCGATGGGCGCTGCAACCGGGACATTCGCTTCGACATCTTCGCGGGTGTTTGCCTCCCGATTCGATCGCCTGGATTTGGACTTGGACTTGGACTTGGATTTTGACTTGGATTTAGGCTTGTGCTTTACTTCCGCCGACTCAGTCAGCTGTTCGTCATCGATCACACCAACCATCAGTTCATCGGTGTTCCTTCGCGAGACCTTCGGCGATTCACCTTTCATGAGCTGGCGAGCCTGATCTTCAGTGAGCTGACCCTTGCGCACGAGGTAGCTGAGAACAGCACTGGCCTTGACGGTGCGATCGGGGTCTTCTACCTGGATACGAATTTTTCGCAACGCTTTGGATTCAATCGAACCCAGGCCTTCAAGTTTCTGTAGAAGTTCCTTTGGCGTCATTCAGAGTTCCTCTTCCGTCGTTTCGATGGAAATATTCTCGATTCCGGCGACGACTCCTGCGTCCCACGCCGAAATAACTTTTTTGTGCATCGAATCGACATGAGCAACAATCGTCATGCGTTCGAAGTTTGATTTTTCTTTGGCTTCCCTGACCCGAGACCACATCTCACGCTCGCTGGGACACTCAATTTCATGCTGGTCCTCAGACGTCACGTAAAATGTGTTGTCCTGGCCGATCAGCACCGCCATGCGATCCTGTTCAGGAACCGGAGACTGCCCGTCGACATGGGGTGGGGGCTGCTGAAATGATTTCTGGATTGCAAAGCTGGCCGTCACCATAAAGAAGATCAGCAACAGGAAAGTCACGTCCACCATGGGCGTCATGTCCAGTTTGTCCTCCTGGACCAACTTCTGGCTTCCGATCGCCACGGCCTTCGCAGACTGGTCATCAATTGGCTCGACGTCGTCAAAGCCTTTCCAACCCATATTCTGGTACTGGCTGGACGAGAGCGGCGCCGCACCTTCGGCAGCAAACTCGAGGACGATTTCGCTATCGTCATGAGCATCAGCAGAATCAGTTTTCATTACCGCCCCCTTTCACACCCAGCGTTACAATTCTTCGTCCGTCGTTTCGACGGAAATTTTCTCAATTCCGGCGATGACTCCTGCGTCCCATGCCGAAATAACTTTCCTGTGCTTCGAATCGACATGCGCACGGATAATCATGCGGCCGACGTTCGAAGACTTCCTGGCTTCCTTGACCCGCGTCCACATTTCGCGTTCGCTGGGACATTCGACTTCCTCCTCTGACCGAGAGGTAACATAGAACGTATTGTTCTGGTCAATCAGAACGGTGACGTAATCCGGATCTTCATCTTCTTCAACAACCTGATCCGAGGGCTCATCGGTCTCCGGCGGCGGTTGCTCGATGGATTTTTGCAGCGAGAAACTGGCCGTCACCATAAAGAAGATCAACAACAGGAAGGTGACATCCACCATCGGGGTCATGTCGAGTTCATCTTCGGGAATCGGCTCCTTTTTACCGATCGTGGCTGGTTCATCGTAGTCTTCGTCGATCTCGTCTTCGTGATCTTCGAAGCCCTTCCAGCCCATATCCTTGTAATCGCCAGTCTCATGGCGCTTGGCACCATCGGCCTTGTATTCAAGAATTTCGTCTTCGTGTGGGTCAGAATCACTGGCATCGGAACTCATTTACTGCTCCTCCTTCACGCCTACGTAGACTTTTCGCTCACCAGCCATCTCAGACCCGGCGACCCCACGACGTACCATCTCAACGGTTCCCGTTTTTACGTCGCCGGCTGCCTTGATCAGGATCGATGTCTTCTCCGGATTGGCTCCAAGTTCATCCTGTACGAACTGGGCGATTTCATCTTCGATATCATCCGGATCGGTCGCGACCACCGGGTTCTTTTCGCTCTTGCCTTTGAAAATTTTGAATGTGTTTCCATCCTCTTCAAGGGTCACCAGTAACGTCACAGCAGCCTTTTCAGGAATCGCGATTCCGTGGCTGGCTTTTGGCAATTCGATCGCGGCCTGTGGATCCATTTTGGATGCCACGACAAAGAACGCCAGCAACAGGAAAGTGATATCGATCATCGGCGTGATGTCGAGCTCACCATCATCTGGATTCCGCTTCCGCTTGGGTAGCTTTAGTCCGGTATCTTCTTTCACGAGCGACCCCGACTATTTATTTGGGAATCGAATATTGGTTTCCTTGAAGATCTCAAGGAACTGATTGAGTCCGTAGCCGACCAGATCTTCCATCTTTTTAATCTGGACGTTGATGTAGGCAGTACCCAAAACCAGCGGAATGGCAATCGCCAGACCAAGTGCGGTTGTGATCAAAGCGAACTGAATGTCGAGAGCCAGCTTGCTCACGTCAACCGAAGCACCACCAACAGCCAGCTTGGCGAAGGCAGCCATCATTCCGAGTACCGTTCCCAACAGCCCGATCATCGGAGCTGCTTTAATAACGGTGTAGACCCAACTGAGTCGATACTCAAGATCCTGCAGCACGTCACGCTGAAAGCGATCGACCAATAGCTGTTTTACACGCGAGTAACCCAGCTTCCTGTTTGCAATCGCCATTTGCGAGAGCTGACAGGTTGCGCGGCGATCACCGTCACAGAGTTCGTTAGCGGCATCGTAGTCGCCACGTGAAAGCGGCTCTTCGATCGCTTCCAGAAATGCAGACTGCTGTTCCTCGCTGGTAAACTGTTTTTGACGCACACGGCTAACAACCATCACGATGCAAAACGCGCCCCAAAGCGCCAGAAAGAACATGCACGCATAGATCACGTTGCCCAATATCGAAAAGACGGAATCCATCAAGTCCCCAACTATGCCTGAATATAAGCGAATTCTATTTTTTTAACGCCCGCGTCAACGACACGAGCACGTCATTTTCAGGGTGGCAATCCGACCGTATTGCGCCCTGCGGAATTGTCCATTCCGGAAGCGGGCATTATGGACCAGATCAAACAATTTAGAAGCCTTGTCTTGCATTTTCAGTGAAAATGCGCGGCCATCTGATTCACAGCTTTGCAGCCAGCGAATGCTACCCATCGTTCTAGGGAAGAGTGAAACGAGACGGGTGTTTACCTAAGTGTAGTTAACGAAACTCAAATCCAGTGACAGAAATGGAAAAGCTACCAGCAGACTCGAAAAACCTGACTTTCGTGACAGCGACTTCTTCAAGTTCGCGACCCAACTCAATCAATTGAGCGGTTTCAAGCTGATTGATTCGTGCCTGGAGATCTTCCGGAAAAAACTGAATGAACAGCATCCCCTCGACAGCAACTCCAGAATTCCGGGCAATCGCCCGATCCCAACGTTGAAAGGTTGGCTTGGCATGTGCAAACCAGCGAGATTTCTGTTCCGCCTCGCGGCTTGAAAGTCGGACCGTCGGATCCGAAGACAAATCCGCGATTCGCCAAATGTCGTTTTCGCGACTGGCAACGACTCCGATCTCAATTTCAAAAAAGTCCAGCTGGTGTTTGTATTGCTCCAAATTGTCGACTTCGTAGCTGAGCTGCCATTTTCGCTGCTGCTCGACAGGTTGCCGAATACGGATGGGATCAGGAATTCCTGGAATGCCCGGCCCATATCCTCCGCCACCGGGCGATCCATCCTCGGCCTGTATCGCAGAAACCGCTTCCTGAACGGATTCCATCAATGAATTCAGTTCGACGGCCTCGAAACCGTTTGACTCGGCATCAAGGTCATGCTCAAGACCGTTACCGCGATCATCATCTGGATACTTCACCACAGGCCAAATCGGCGGAGGCGTTTTACGCCCCGGTTGGGCACCACCAAAGAGCCAAACCACGAACAGACTCAGCACCATAAACCCGCACAGAAGAATCGAAGCAATCAGACCAGCATTGAACCGGTCGTAACTGGACGGCTTTGGGGAAAACCGGTTATCAACATCCAACTCGCGAATAACTGTGCTCATCGCCGCCCCTACTTATAGATACAACTGACGATCGTAAATTTGAATCCAGCGCCATCGGCTTCAACCTTAATGTTGGTTCGCCGCACATCTTTTAACTCGCGACCGGAACCTTTGAGAAAGTCATCTTCGGCTTTGGCGATCATAAGACGGGTGTTCTGCGGGTAAAACTGAACCATCAAAACACCATCGGTCGAGACACCTGCCTTCCTGGCGATCTCCTGGTCCCACTTCTTCATGCGAATCTTTGCATGAGAAAAACGAAGGGACTTTGCCTCATCGGCTCGAGTGGTCTTCTGGACACGGGCACGTTTGGAAACTTCGCTGATGCGCCAAATGTCCTCAGGGACAGAATTCACAATACCAACGTGAATATTGAAGAAGTCCAACTGCTTCTTGTAAGTATCTTTATTGTCGACTTCATAGACGATTTTCCAGCGTTTGTAGTCGGGGATCCCTTTCCCGGAACCTGCCGGCCCACCTTCACGACTTCCAAAGCCACCTCCCTTGCCCATCACCGCTGCGTCGCCGCTGACGTGTTCCGAATTGGCACGGATCGTGGAAACGGCATTGGAAACAGCTTCCAACGCTTCAGCCAACTGGGGCGTTTCAACTTCAGCAAAGTCTTCCACACCTGGATCGAGTTCGTCGTCTTCGAAGCCTTCGGGTTTGTCGTTGCCGTCTTCACCAATATTGGCGGGGACAAACGGCGGCGCCACATTGCTGTCGAACTTGAAAACCGAAGTCAGCCAAATCAAAAACAGTGTCGCGACAAGGAAGCCGACGAGCATAATCATCGCCGTCAACCAGGCACTCAGACGATCGTACCCACTGGTCCTGGACTGAACTTTATCTACTGGTTTGTAAATCATGCTCATATTTTTGTCTCTATTCCAAAAGCTCTGCATTAGGGCGAATTTCAAGAAACCACCTGGTCCATCGCTGCTTCAAACGGGCGAATTCCAGCAGGTTGTCTTCCCTGTTGCCTTTATCTTCATACTTAATCGAATCGAACTTCCGGCTAACCAGGCGAAGTCCGTTGTGAGCCTGAACTGCGATGGCCGGATCAGGATCTCCCAATGCGTACAACAGTGCAGGGACATTATCGAGGTCCTGTTCGCTGGAGAGAAATCTGATCGCGACAAGACGACGATAATAATTCTTCTCACTAATCATTGTCTTGAGAAACGCAGTAGTTTCGCCTCGTGATTTTTTACCCGACGACTTGAACTCACGAACGGCACGCTTCATCGCATCGGTAATTTGCTGCAGCTGGCGATCGTCAAGACTTCCATCTGAAAGTGCATCGAGCAATCCCTGCAGGCTCTTTTCCGCTTCCGAGGAAGCAATCACGCCAGTTGAACTTTGTGTCAGTGTGCCATCATCAAAGCCTTCACCACCATTAAGATCACCAGCTGTCGGCGGCAACGAAATAATTTCGCTCGCACGCACAAGGAACAAAACCGAAAAGGCTGTGTTCACATCGACTGGCATCGAGTTAACACGTCGATGACCAATGACCGCACCTGAATCTTCCTGATATTCTTCAATGTAATCGACGCCATCGTCGTACCAGGAACTGAGGCTACTGCCGAGATTTCCTTCAGCCTGCTCTTTGAAATACGCATATCTTTCCAGGGCGTACATGAAGTACGAATTCCAGGAGTTAATCGGGAACTGAAACTGGGTTGCGTACCAGGCCTTGCCTGCGCTCTTGCAGCTCGCCAATTTCCTTTTGTCAAAATCGACTACCGGACTGTCACCATCACCCCAGGCAGCTGCCAGATCTCGCTCCGCACCTTTACCTGTTGGCGGCGTGTAAACCGAAACGTTTTTGGGCAACCCCAATCCCGCATCGCCACCGACAGACGCCACACTCTTGACGCGACGAGACAGCCGCAACATGTCCGCCAGTAGATAGACCGAACTCAGGGAAGCAGAATGAATCGAGTTGGTTCCTGGCACATTCCCCTCGCCAAGTCTCGCCTTGTAGGACCAGGTACCGCTTTGTGCCTGGTAGTCAACGTAGAACTCAAGCAGCTTTTTGACGTGCTTGGGATCCAGTGGAATCCGATGCTGCCGGGCAACAAAGAATGCCAATGCACCGAACTGAGATTGTGATGTATCTCCTTCGGTATCACCGTTGTAAGTGAAAGCTCCAATACGAAGCTGACGCTCAATCAGTGCGTCCAGAATCGTAATGATTTCATCTCTGTATTTTTTTGAGTCGTACTCAGCCAGCAGAATCATGGCGACCGCTGGAAAATAGGTCTCTCTGTTGTTGAGAACGTCTGACGACCCTTTTCGAACCAGATCGACAACTTCAGCAACGGCTGCCTCGATATACGGATTGTCTTTGGGGACATCTCCTTCGTATCGCTTGTAGTACTCGATCACCGACAAAGCACAAATGCTCGAGTTCGGAGTGCGACTTCCCTGCTGCTCAAGATAGGCGACAGCATCGTCAGCGATCTTGACAACTTTGTCGTGGAACGGATCGTACTTTTTCTGTGCTTGACAGGTACTCGAAGCCATCAGGCATGAGCATAACGCGACAAGCAATGAGCCAATAATGGCTCTCTGCGACCTGAAATTCATATTCACCCCGAAGTTCCGTCGTGCTACCAAATTCGCATTTTGGAAGGTAAATGCGTTACCAAGAGAGAGAGGCAGTATTGGAAAGGATAGTTTTTCGAAGAGTTCGTGTCAATAATTCAGTAAATTCCCGGAGTATGGCGCATCACAGGATGTGGGAATGTTGTGCAAACTCCTATTTTCGACTCCGTCGCAGATCGGTTAACCTGTCACGACGACGGTACCCCTGTGTTTATGTTTAGATTTCGGCTGGGAGCCTGTTTTGATGAAGATTTTTTCGATGATCGCGCTGTTTGGGTTACTGTTCGTGTCCGGCTGTAGCGATCCCGCGGTTGTAGGCCTGCAAACCAGCTCAGGAAAACAGACAATTCAGGACTCTCTTGTCGTCGATTCAGAGAAATCAGCCGATGGAGAAATGGTCAAAAAAGAGGGCGCTAACTTGGAAACCGCAACTTTCGGCGGCGGGTGCTTCTGGTGCACCGAGGCTGTCTTCCTTCAACTCGAAGGCGTTGAATCCGTATTGCCGGGGTACATGGGTGGTCATGTTGTAAACCCAACCTATGAAGAGGTCTGCGGCAAGAAGTCCGGACACGCAGAAGTCATCCAGATCAAATTCGATCCAGGCAAGATCTCTTTCGATGAGTTGCTCTACGTCTTCTTCAAGACTCACGACCCGACGACCCTGAATCGACAGGGCAACGACGACGGACCTCAGTACCGCAGTGCTGTCTTCTATCACAATGACAAACAGAAGGAATCTGCCGAGACGATCAAAAACAAACTTGATGCAGAGAAAGTCTTCAACGATCCAATCGTCACTGAGATCACTGAAGCCTCCATTATGTACTCGGCAGAGGATTACCACATCAACTTCTTCAACAAGAATCCGAACAACCGTTACTGTCGCGTCATGATCCCCGGAAAGCTGGCCAAGATGAAAAAGCTTTTCGGCGACAAGCTCAAGTCGCAGTTCCGCAACTAGTGGTTTGTCAAAGCTGATTTAACGGATTCCAGCCTTCGCTTGCTCACGCAGGCGGGCACTGATCCCGATCGACTGGTTGAATCTGGACTGATTCAATGAGTGCGTGCACTGGCCTGTGGATTTACAGTCCAGATGTTACGCCAGCTTCCAATGCAAACATTGCTTAAGCCAGTTTGAGCATTTCTCAAACTGGCTGTTTTTATTTTCCCCAGCTCTACGCTCATCGCTCATGCCAAAGTTTAACGTCAACGTACCACACGACATCGATCGCAACGAAGCAATCAGCAAACTCAAAACTTTCATGGAGGCGGCTCGAAAAGACTCGCCTGTCGAACTCTCCGACATCAAGGAAGATTGGGACGAGGGCGGCAATCTGGATTTCGCTTTTTCAGCAATGGGATTCCGTATCGCCGGTCAAATGGTGACCGAGTCCCAACAGGTATCCATTAATGGCGACCTTCCTTTTGCCGCATTGCCTTTTCGCGGCGCTCTCGAAAATCAGCTGGCTACCAAGATTCGTGAAGCAATTGACGCTTAGTGCGATTAAAAGCAATACCGTTGAACGAGCATCAAAGGTGGCACAGGCTTCCAGCGCTTCCAGCCTGTGAACGCTGCAGCCCGGCGAACGAACAACTTCGATAAAATTTGACAGGCTAGAAGCCTATCCCACCTTCATTCAACGGTGTTGCGATTAAAAGGCGTCACATAAGTTTCTCTTAGCGGTTCTGTTACTTCAGCAGAAAAAGTTTGACAGCGGGTCCCATCACCCTCACGATGATTGAGCTTCCCTCTCTACTTCATCCCGCTCTCAAGGAATGTGCCGTGCCTCAATCAGTACTCGAAGCGATTCGCGAAGGTAAATGGGATTTCGAACCCAACTTTTCAAAGAAGAGCCAAAGCAGATTCAGTTCCACGATCGCACTTCCTGGCACCCGAGAAAAAGTCGACACGCTCGCACAGCGAGCAGAGTGCGGCCTTCCACTTTGGCATCCCGAAGACCGAAAAACGTTTGACGATTCATGTAACGGCACAGAGTAGCAACGTAAATGTTGCCGAACTCCAGAGGAAAGTAAAACCATGAAGAAAGCCATCCTCTTCGGTTCAATTTTCGTTGCGGTCGCTTTGGCCCTGGTGGCTTTTCAACTTGCATCCAATCGTGGTCACATTCTTCCACCAACCAAACTGCTAACCGCCGCAGAAGTCCTCAACGAAATCGAATCTGACTGGGGCGGCTACTATCCTGAAGGCAATAAAGTTGTCGCCTTGCCGCCTGAAGAACTCGACAAAGTCGTCAGCACTTTGCGAAACCGGTTTCCGACTCAATCGCTAGCCCATCGCTTGCCACCACGAGCAAACGCCGAATTGACTTCAACCCCTGTCAAGCTTTCCAGGTCGGCCGAGCGTGGACTCAAGGACGTTGAGCGCCAGTTCACTTCCTATCAAGCCAAACGCAGAAGTGACTCTCTGAAAAAACTGCATAGCAGCGAAGTTGAATCGTTCGTCAATCGTAAGGGGTTTGGTTTTGCGCGACGACCACCAATGGGAGCCAGCCCAAAAGCGCTTCTGCTACAACCAATCGAACAGCATCAACTGTCTCCCATTAAATTGACATCTGATCATTACGGTTCGACGAGCATGGAACTTCAGCCGGGTCGTGGCCTGGATCACGTCAACGGACTGCCAAAATCTGGCACGATCGAACTCCTGCACAACACCAGCCGAAAACTGTTCTCCAGCGGACAATCCGTTGGCTACGTGAAAGACATCGAAAACGTAGCCGGGTTCAAACCACACCAACTCGAGTACTCCGACAAGTGGGAAGGCTCTGTTTTTCAAGCTGAGGACAAGGTTGCCAGTGACCAATGGCACATCAATCGAATTGAACTTGTCGGCATGCTGCTAAACGATCGCCCCCTGGTCTATATTGCCCAACAGGGTGAACTCCCAACGATGGAGGACATTGGCGACCGTGAGACTCGCGAGTTGTCAGAGTTTGAAACACGTGGGCTGGAAGCTTTCGCAGACGGACACGACACATACATTTCGGCCAGCCTGAACAGAATCGAAATGATGGGCGCCCTTCGCGCAGCTGACAGTTGCCTCCAGTGTCACGATGTTCAACGTGGAGAAGTTTTAGGCGCGTTTAGCTACGACATTTTGCGCGCCCCGGTCGTCAAGCCGAAAGCTCAGCCTTCCGACGACGGCGTCGCATTCTCCGCCAGGTAAACTCGGTCGCTCAGCCACCCACCATAACCCGACGTGTGAGCGAGAGATCGATCCCTCGCTTACGCGGCTTACGCGTCGGGTTATGATCACATGCTAGTTGGCGACGATATTCACCAGGCGATCGGGAACCACGATCACTTTGCGAACCGTCTTCCCTTCGATCAAAGACTGGATTCGTTCATCGGCCAGCGCGATTGATTCAAGTGCATCTTTCGCCAACCCACGCTCAACGGTAATCCGGCTTCGAACCTTACCCAAAACCTGCACCGGTATTTCAACCGTCGATTCGACCGTTAGCGCTTCGTCATACTGAGGCCAGGCTTCATAAGCCAGCGAACTGTCGTGGCCAAGGATCGACCAAAGCTCTTCACACAAGTGCGGTGCCATCGGCGAAAGCAACAACACGAACTGTTCCATGATCGCTTGGGGGCGTTTGTCCTGACTGGTGAAGAAATTGACGAACTCCATCATGCGGGAAATCGCCGTATTGAAACTGAATTTCTCGATGTCTCTCGACACCGCCATGATCGTCTTGTGCAGGATCCGGGTCTGCTCTTCGGTCGGCTCGTGATCGCCAACGGCCTTGTGCAACTTCACTTCCTCGGCACGGTCGTCCATGATCATTCGCCAGACGCGATCAAGGAAACCTCGCACCCCGCTAACGCCAGACATGCTCCACGGCTTCGATTGCTCAAGCGGCCCCATGAACATCTCATACAATCGCAGCGCATCAGCACCGTAGTCGGCCACAACGGCATCCGGATTGACAACGTTTCCACGCGCCTTGGACATTTTGTACGCGCGGCTATCGATACGAATCGCAGCATCAGTCGCCAAAACAAAATCGTCACCTTGTTTCTCGACCTGATCCGTTTGCAGCGAAACTGACTGAAGCTCGACCGATTCGTCCGACTTGAGCACCGGGCGTTTCGCTTCATTCTCAGTCACATCCGCCGCCGAGACCCATTTCTCATTCGCATCGCGATAACCCGTGAACTCATTCTCGCCAAGGATCATGCCCTGGTTGACCAACTTCTGGAACGGCTCATTGGTGTGCACGTGACCGCGATCAAAGAGCACCTTGTGCCAGAATCGCGAGTACAACAAGTGCAACACCGCATGTTCGGCTCCACCGATATACAGATCGACCGGCATCCATGCTTTTTCCAATTCCGGATTCACAAAGCAGTCATCATTGTGCGGATCAATGAACCGCAAGAAGTACCAACATGAACCAGCCCATTGCGGCATCGTGTTGGTCTCGCGACGATACTTCACACCATCGACAACCGGGAACAACCAATCGTCATCGGCTTTTTCCAGCGGTGGTTCAGGACGTCCGTGAGGTCTGAAGTCTTCCAACTCAGGAAGTTCAACTGGCAACTGATCCTCTGGCACGGCACGAATTCGGCCTGTCTTGTTTCCGTCTTCATCGATGTAGTGCAAAATCGGAAACGGCTCGCCCCAGAAACGCTGACGCGAGAACAACCAGTCACGAAGCTTGTAATTGACAGCCGATTGACCAAGCCCACCGCCATCAAGCTGTGACGTGATCTGTGCCTTCACTTCATCGGTTTGCTTTCCATCGAAGTCACCACTGTTGATCGCGGTTCCGTGACCGGAAAAACAGGCTTTGCCAGAAGCAACATCCGCCGGATCAATGTCGGAAGACTGCGGAGGTTGCACAACCGGAACGATGTCGATTCCGTACTTGGTCGCAAAGTCATAGTCGCGTTTGTCGTGCGCCGGAACAGCCATAATGGCCCCCGTTCCGTAGCTGATCAAAACGTAGTCCGCAATCCAGACGGGAACCTGTTTTCCGTTGACTGGATTGATGGCGTAGCTTCCAGTGAAGACGCCGGTCTTGGTAAGTTTGTCATCCTGGCGATCGCGATCGCTCTTGGCTGCTGCAGCAGCGCAGTAGGCATCGACATCCGCTTTTTGATCATCCGTTGTCAATGCACCCGCAGCAGGATGCTCGGGCGCGATCACCATGTACGTTGCACCGAACAAAGTATCCGGACGAGTCGTGTAGACACGCAAAACGTCATTGCCTGGCTTGCGAGGAAATCCTGATTTGCTGCGGGATGCTTTCCAGTCAGCTTCGCTCGCTGCGTCACCGATGAAGAAGTCAACTTCGGCGCCGGTGCTGCGTCCGATCCAGTCGCACTGCAACTTCTTGATGCCATCGGACCAGTCCAGGGGCTCAAGCTCTTTCTCCAAACGATCCGCGTAAGCCGTGATGCGCAACATCCACTGCCGCAAAGGGCGTCGCTCGACAGGATGGTTGCCGCGTTCGCTGAAGCCACCGATCACTTCTTCGTTAGCCAATACCGTACCCAACCCGGGGCACCAGTTGACCAACGCGTCTGACTGATACGCCAAACGAAAATCGTCGCGATACTCTGCGATGGCTTCTTCGCCCTGGGCCTGCACTTCGTCGGGAATCGGAAGTTCAGCAATGGGCCTTCCTTTTTCCGTTTGGGGATCAAACCAGGTATCGAACAGAACCAGAAAGATCCACTGAGTCCACTTCACGTAAGGCACATCAGTCGTTGAAATTTTCCGTTCCCAATCGTAGCTGAAGCCAAGCTCTTTCAACTGCTTCGTGAACGTCTTGATGTTCTTTTCAGTCGAGTCGCGCGGCGGCGTATTGGTTTTGATCGCATACTCTTCAGCCGGCAACCCGAACGCATCGAACCCCATCGGATGCAGCACCGAAACTCCGTTCATCCGCGCATGTCGCGCCACGATATCGGTGGCGGTGTAGCCTTCCGGGTGCCCCACATGCAGGCCTTCGCCACTGGGATAGGGGAACATGTCCAATGCGTAGAGTTTCTTTTCACCGATCTTGTCCGGTGTCCTGAACGTCTTGTTCTCGTCCCAATAGCGTTGCCAGCGTGGCTCTATTTCCGAGGGTTCGTACTTGGGCACTAAATTGTCCTGGTTGTAAACGGTCGATTTGAGTTTGGGATCCTTGACAGGGCGATAGTTTATCAGAGAGCCAACGAACCAAAAGGACTCAGTTATTGCGGATGGGTTCGGCTTTCACGTCGTCATCTGGGTGGATTTGCATCCGAAAGCTGAACTTTGGGGCCTTCCCGAAAATTCCTTGCTGGAGAATCGCGGCGGTTGTGTTAAATTGGGAACTCGATATCTCGCAAAAACAGGTCAATTTTCATGATTCGCCGGCGGCCAAAAATCAGACTAACTGAAGCGGATCGCGAGCAGATGCGCAGGGCCTGTCAGTTCAATGCGCAGCTAATCGATTTCGTTCGACCTTATGTTTGTGCTGGAATTCAAACTCAGCGGATCGACAAACTGGTCCACGACTACACACTTGATCATGGCCATACGCCTGCGTGTCTGGGTTACCCTGGTGAACATGGGCCGTATCCCAAAAGCAGTTGCATCAGCCTGAATGATGTCGTCTGCCATGGCATTCCCAATCAGTACGAGTTGAAGCCTGGCGACATCGTCAATGTGGACCTGACAACGATCGTCGACGGTTGGCATGGCGACCAGTCGGAGACTTTCATCATCGGCGAATCACATCAGGTGCTCGACATGGCTCGCGATGTGACGCAAGCCGCATTTGATTCGCTTTACGCCGGGATCGATGCGTTAACGCCCGGCTGCGCGGTCTCAGTGATCGGAGAGGCGATTGTTGAACTGGTTCAGAAACGGCATCCCGGATTCGGCGTTGTTGAAAAGTACGTCGGTCATGGCATCGGAGCACGATTCCATCAGCGTCCCAACATCCCCCATGTTCCCACACGTCAATCCAGACAGGATCGGCTTTATCCGGGCATGTGTTTCACGATCGAACCGATGATCAACACGGGCACTGAAAGAAGTCAACTCGACGCACACGATGGCTGGACGGTACGAACGCTCGATGGCGGATTGTCAGCCCAGTTTGAGCATACGATTCTGATGACCGAAGATGGTCCGGAAATCATGACACTGACCAAAGATGGTCCTCAGGCCGGTCATCAGTTTTAGCTTCCTTGCCAAGTCAGCAAAAAAGGGATTGGGATGAAGCCAAAGTTTCGACTCAAGACGATCCTCTGCCTGACATCCCTGCTTGCGGTCCCCTTGGCGCTATGGGCGCAAAGCGAACGAGCCGAAAAACTGCGCACCAAGCGAATGCAGATATTCCCGGCAATCGACAGAATCCCAAACAATTCTGGAGGTGAGACAACCGTCATCTCGTCAGGAGGCCTACTACTGACTGGAGACCAACTGCTGACTGCAACACTCCCCCTGCTTAAAGAACCCATTCAATGCATAGGTTACCTGGATATCGAAAACCCAACGACTCTAGCCCGCACAGTCAATCGTATTCTGGAAATGGCCCCGCATCAGGCAAAGCTCGCAATTGAAGAGTACACCAATCATCACTCGCCACTCAGAGCCCAAAGCAATTACGAGATCCTGCTTCCCTTCCTTGTCAAACAACACTTTCCTCTGAATTCAGAATTTGATGGCAGCGACTTCTTTCATATGCATGAAGGACTTCTTTTCAGAGTTGCCCAACCAGTCAAACCGGGAGCTCCATCCAACAGGACATTACTTAACGCAATTGTATTCGATATCGCAGACCTGGAATTCGTGGACCACAGCATCGTACCAACGGACGATCCCTATTCTGCAACGCTGGAAGTAATCGCCCAGCTCAATCGCAAAGACGGCACACCGAGCGACTCCAGGATACACTGGACTGAAACAATGATTTGGTACCAGCTTTCACAGGCGATCGGCCACTTGATCGACGAGACCAAACCGATTGGCCCCGGCTTCTTCGACGCTGCAGAATTCAAAGCCAGGGCAAAAGATCTGAAGGTAAAGTGGCACCAGGAAAGTCAACAATACGTAAAGGCTCCCTGATCCACTGGCGCTTACCTGCGACCTGAAACCGGGTATGATTGGCCGTCCGGGAAACTCATCCCCGCTTCATCCGCCCTCAAACTGCGAGGGCGTCGTTTGAGTCCAGAATTCGCTTGCCATGCCTCTCAATAAAATCGTCCAGTTACGCTTTCCGCAGCCAGATATCGCAGTGATCTGCATGGACACGCCCGGCAGACCCGGCAACGTGCTCGATGACCAGCTCTTTGACGAACTCGAAGCCGCAATTGATGAGCTCTCGAAGAGAAATGATCTTTCGGGTGCGATATTGATCTCCGCCAAGCCAAAGATTTTCGTGGCTGGCGCCGATCTGAAGCGAATCGTAAAAACAGCTGACTTCACCGATCAACAGATCATCGAATTCTGCGAACAGGGCAGGGCGGTGATGCGAAAATTCAGCTCAGCAAACTTTCCAACGGTCGCCGCGATTCATGGTGCTGCCGTTGGCGGTGGTCTGGAGATCGCGATGTGGTGCGACTATCGAATCGCAACCGATCACCGCGCCACAAAACTGGGACTTCCGGAAGTAAAACTTGGGTTGGTGCCAGGCTGGGCCGGCACGAGCCGACTGCCACGGCTGAGCAACCTCGTCGACGCCGTCAAGCTCGTGACCAGCGGTGAACTGGTTCTTGCAAACGCTGCCGCTGAAATGGGGTTCGTGGATAGTGTTGTAGCCTGTGACGATCCAGCGACCGCAGCAAACAAACTGGAATCCGCAGCGATCGAATTGCTGCTTGCGAGCAAAGAGGAGGACTGGCGAGAGCGACGCGAAACTCTGCAAGGGCCGGTGAAAAACTGTGGCGACACAGAAGCCATCGTGGCTGACATCGCCAAAGAGATCATCGCCAATCGCGACATCTTTTTGTTTGCTCCGACAGTCGTACTCGAGCACATGACGCGCACGGCAACACTCAGTGCCGACGCTGCCGAAGCTTCTGAATCGCTGGCGATGGCGCAGGTTTACGGCAGTGCAGCCAGCCGAGGACTGTTACATCACTATTTCCTGGTGCGACACAACCACAAGGACGCTGGCTTGGTGGACCCGACGCTGGAAACCACGCCTGTTAAAACACTGGGCATCGTCGGAGCAGGATTGATGGGTGCGTCGATCGCAACGAAATGCTCTGCAGCGGGCATGGAAGTCAGGTTGCTCGACGCGAATCCGGGTGCCGCAAAACTTGCAGCCCAGCGGATCAACGAAAGCACCAAAGGCCCGGCTGTCAAAGTCATCGACGACTACGATGATCTCGCAGGCGTTGACCTGGTGATCGAATCCGTTGTTGAAACGATCAATGTCAAAAAATCAGTGCTGCAAAAAATTGAGGCCATTGATGACACGCCACGCTGGGTAGCGAGCAACACGTCCGCGATTCAAATTGGGTCGATGTCGCCCCACATCAGGAATCGCAATCTGTTTTGCGGAATTCATTTTTGCCACCCAAAGCTGATGTCTCTGGTGGAAGTTGTTTGCGGTCCCGATTCCGATGAACAGACCGTCGCCAACTCAGTCGCTTTCGTGCGGCAACTCCGCATGATGCCCGTTGCGATTAATGACTGTCCCGGATTCGTGGTCAATCGCCTGTTGGCAGCGATGCTGAATCAGGCGCTTCAGCTTTACAGTGACGGGCATTCGATCGAATCCATTGATGAGGCTTTGCGTGACTTCGGATTCCTGGGTGGCCCATTCGAGATCATTGATGTCATCGGCGCTGACACGTGCATGTACGCTGGACGAAGCATGTGGGAAAACGGCCTGAAATGCGTTTCGCTTTCACCAATCCTGCCGCGAATGGTCAAGAAAAATTTGCTTGGTCGCAAAGTCGGAAGCGGATTCTATCGCTACGCGACTCCTGAAGGGGACGCAGAATTCGACTCCTCGATCAACGATCTTTTGGTGGACTATCGGACGAAGAAAGTGAACTCCGACGAAAGGGATGATTCAGTTGCCGTTCAGATTTTGGCACACGTGGCTCTTGAGGCTTCGAAAATTCTGGAAGAAGAAATCGTCAACGACCCTCGTGACATTGATCTTTGTATTATTCATGGCCTTTCGTTCCCTACTCACCATGGCGGCATTTTGTTCTGGGCTGATCAGTTTGGAATCGACAACCTGAACCGTATTCTGGGCGATGATGCTTCGGAATCGATCAGGAAGATGGCCGCTGAAAAGCTGGGCTTTTACAGCGAACAAGCCAGCTCATAAAGGGTGTCGATCGTAACCCGCCGCGTCAGCAAGGGGATCGATCTCTCGCTAATGCGTCGCGTGATGATCAATGCTGCCGGCGATGATTCCGCCAGGCCAAAACCACAAACGACGTTGCGAACCAAACTAGCGCCCACGATTCATCAACAATCCAAGTGCCTCGTTGGTCACCTGGGTCGGGTCAGCATTGATGTCATGAACTTTACCGCCGAAGTCAATCAGCATCGCATGAGGAATAGCTCCAGGAGGGGCATCGGCCAACAATGAATTTTGACCCGACTTAAATACGGGGTCGACGATTCGAATCACCGAATACTTCTGCGTTAGCACATTTGCATTTTTAGGCAATTCCTTGTCAACACAGACTGCCAAAATACTAACCGGCTTGTTCAATAAATTTCGCGCACTCTTGTTCAACGTGTCCAGGTATTTGATAGAGGAAGCAGACCCGGCAGACCAGTACACCGCCAGGACTACCTCCTTTTTGAGCTGCTCATCATCGAGTTGCTTGCCCACCGAATCGACGCCTCGAAAGGTCATCGTTTTGCCCTGCAACTGAAGCCGCTTCAGTCCGTATTCGGAAATCTTTCCGGCGACATCAAGACACTCCTCTCGCAAATTACCTTTGTCTACCGAAGCTGAAATGTCCTCAAAGACGGTCGTTGCAAGTTCAGGAAACTCATTGCGCTCCAACCACTGAGCCAGCCTGGAAACTTTCCCGAGGACCAACATGCCAGATTCCGGCTGATTCAAAAGCCTTGATGCCGTCTTGGTCAGTTCCATGCGGCCAGCCTTTCCATTGGCCCATCGGTCGGCGAACTTCTGGCCGAAGTTTTCCGATTCGAGCAGCAAGTGGTCGGCGATGTTGTACATTTTCTTTTCCATCGCCGGTTTAAGTGATCCGGGAGGATTTCTGTCGCGAAGACTTGTATACAACGTCCTGGTGTAAGCCGCATCCTTGTCCAGCAGCACCATCATGTGAGCTTCAATCATCGAACCAACGTATTCGTCTTCAGGAAACCGCTCGATCGTATCGGCAAACAGCTCTATCAGTTCCCCCTCGTCCTGACCATGCTTCATGCTCTCGAACGATCGATGGGTCAGCTTGGCAACCCGTGCGTGACTGTATATCTTCGGGTTTTCGTCGTCGAGGTAAGGTTCGTAGGCGTTCTGGAGTGACTCACCGACATCCTCGATGCCCAGTCCACTTTTGAAATTCACGCCATACAGTTTCACATGTGCCAGAAGCCCCTGAGTGACGGCCGTCTCGCGCATGGATTCATTCTTGGGTCCACGGCTGATGATCTCATTGGAAACGGCGATTCTTTGCCGACAAATGTTGACGACATCGAGGATGCTGCCTGGTTTTAACTCCTGAAGCTTTGCCAACTGGATCTGCATATCTTCAAGAGAAGCAGCGCGCGCGGCCTCATCACGGGCCTCCTGACGTTTGGACTGCTCCCGATTGTACTTTTCGTTGACAACGGGATCGCCACCGAACCCAAACACACCGAAGATCAATACAATTGCAGTGACCATCCCCATAACCAAAGCAAACAGATTCGTGCCTTCGTCGGAATCCGGAGTAACAACCGGGCGCAAAGCGTCTGGTTTTTCAGGACGCTTTGACTTTCGCGAAGATCTGGATTTTGAAGACGAACTCATGATTACAAATTGCATTCATCAATGAAATGGAAGCGTTACCCGTGAATTGTCCTAAGGCAGTTCGATTGAAGATTTTGCCGGAGCTTCATCTGTTGCCGCTGAACCTCCCTGATTCTGGCTTACCGCCAGGAAAGCCATGCGTAGCTGGTGCAGGTTTTCATTCAGGGCTGTCGATTCCTCTGAGGTAAGATTGCCTTTGGTTTTCTCATCGAGAACCGCAATCATGTCGATCAAATGGCGTGCCATCGGCAAGTTGGTTTGTGGAGCTCCACTGCCATCGACGTCCCCAAGCAATCCCAACATGGCCATCGCCTGCGTTGCCAATGTTGCCAACAACACCTGAAACGACGCCTCCGGAATTCCATGCGAATCCGAATGGGCAGGTTCGGTTTCGGGCGTCGCCGCTTCCTGCTGACGAAGCGCTTCTTTCTCATTCTCTACCTGGGACTTCCAGTCTTCGTCGACAATGATTTTTGGTTCTTCAGGATCAGACATTTTCTAGCTCTCCGCTGACTCTTTTGGCTGAACGACACGTGGACGAGTCGCACTGATCGGACCGTGGTTTGATTTCTTCTCGGTAGCCGCTTTCACGAATCCGGCAAACAACGGATGCGAACAGGTTGGCTTGGACTTGAACTCCGGATGGTACTGGACGGCAACGAACCAGGGATGATCCTTCACTTCAACGACTTCAACCAGCGTGTCTTCCTTACTGGTGGCTGCGATGACCAAACCATTGGCTTCCATCTGCTGTCGATACTGGTTGTTGAATTCGTATCGATGACGATGTCTTTCATGAATCGTATCGGATTCATAACAGGCATGCGAAATGGTTCCGGCTGCGACCGTTGAATCCTGTCGCCCCAAACGCATCGTGCCGCCCTTGTCAGTCACGTTTCGCTGTTCATCAAGCAAACAGATGACCGGGTGCTTTGAGTCTTTTTCAAACTCGCTGGAGTTCGCATTTTCCAGACCGACAACATTGCGGGCAAACTCAATCACAGCACACTGCATTCCCAGACAAATCCCAAGGAACGGAATCTTCCGCTCTCGTGCCCAGCGAATGGCCTGAACCTTTCCTTCGACACCACGCTCACCGAAACCGCCCGGGACCAGGATGCCGTGGTAGCCAGCCAATAATCGCTCAGGACCTTCGCGTTCGATCTCCTCAGACTGAATCCGGCCAATACGAATCTGGGCACTGTGTTCAATTCCGGCGTGGTCGATCGCTTCGTAGATTGACTTGTAAGCGTCCTTGTGCTCGGCATACTTCCCCACAACCGCAATGCTGATTTCGGTTTTTGGATTCCGCAGTCGATGAATAATGTCTCGCCAGTCACCAACGTCAGGTGTCTTCTGATTCAAGCCCAGCTTGCGAATGATCTGAGAGTGCAAACCGTGCTCAACGAGACTCAGTGGAACTTCGTAAATCGAGAAGTCCTTGTCGCGCTCTTCGATGACTGACTCTTTTGGAACGTTACAGAAAAGAGCAATCTTGTCTTTCTCTTCAGACGGCAGCTCCCGTTCGGTGCGGCAGATCAACAGATCTGGCTGAATACCAATCTGTCGAAGCAAGCCAACCGAATGCTGCGTTGGCTTTGTTTTCAGTTCACCAGCTGCCTTCAGGTAGGGCACAAGCGTCAGATGAATGTAAAGACAGTTCTCTTTTCCGTGATCCAGGGAAAACTGACGAATCGCTTCCAGGAATGGCTGGCTCTCGATGTCGCCAACGGTCCCACCAATTTCGGTGATCACGACATCGACATCTTCTTCCCCGTCACTCGGTCGCCCCAAATCAAAAATGCACTGTTTGATTTCGTTCGTGATGTGAGGAATCACCTGAACCGTCTTGCCAAGAAACTCACCCCGACGTTCCTTTTCGATCACGCTCAGATAAATCTGCCCCGTCGTAAAGTTCGACTGGCGGGTCAGCGGGCTGTTGGTGAATCGTTCGTAGTGGCCGAGATCCAGATCCGTCTCGCTACCATCGTCAAGCACATAGACTTCGCCGTGCTGATAAGGGCTCATGGTGCCCGGATCGACGTTGATGTAGGGGTCGAGCTTCTGCATGCGAACACTCAAGCCGCTTCGCTCAAGCAACATGCCGATCGAGGCACTCGTAAGTCCTTTTCCAAGAGAACTTACAACGCCTCCAGTAACAAAAATATGTTTGGTCATATGCCAGACTAATCCACTCTACCCGGAATTTTATCAAAGCCAGGATTCTAGCCGTTATTGCATTTGGTGACAAACAGCTCGTAGTCCTCGGGAGTGTCGATCCCGACCACCGGTTGATCGATGAGCCCGACAAAAACCGGATAACCCGCCGACAGCACCCTTAGCTGTTCGAGTGACTCCAGTTTCTCCGCCGGGCAGGAGGGCAGGTCAGGAAACTTCAACAGGAATTCACGCCGGTAAGCGTAGAGCCCAACATGCTGGAGAAAATTCCCCGGCTGCGTTTCAAGTAGCTCGTCGCTCCATTGTCTGGCGTGAGGAATTGGGCTGCGACTGAAGTACATCGCCCTGCCGCGCTGATCCAGTACGACTTTCACGCAAGCGGAATCATTCAGAAGTTCTCGCGATCGAATGGGAGTAGCCAGAGTCGAAACCATCGCTTCCGGATTCTGCTCAAGAAGTGATATTGCCAGATCGATTGCCGCTCCCGGAATCTCCGGTTCGTCTCCCTGCAAGTTGACCACGATATCGAACGATGGCTCATTGGCCGCCACTTCGGCAACGCGATCAGTCCCCGAGACATGATCCTTCGAAGTCATTTGTGCGACCCCGCCAAACCCCTCAACGGTAGAAGCGATCTGCTGGTCATCCGTTGCAACAATGATGCGGTCAGTTCTGGAGTTTTTTCCGGCGGCCTCGACCGTATGCTGAATTAGCGACTTTCCGGTCTCTGCAAGAAGCATTTTTTCTGGAAGGCGAGTTGAATGCCGACGCGCCGGAATTACAATCAGGGATCTCATCTTAACGGTCATTCAAATTATGCCTTTTGTAGGATTGCTTGCAAAACGCTGAAAATAAAAATTGTAGTCGCAATAGTGCTTCGTGAACCTTGGCACCCTCAAACGACCACAAAGGAAAAACCCTGCAGTAACAAATAAAAATTTGGCGCAATTGCGGCACTCTACTTCCCCTTCGACCCTGCATTTCGTTCACCAAACCTGCCTTAACGGCCACACCCCGGTGCCTGCAGTTTCGATTATCCAACGTAAGCACTTCGCTTTTATCCCGTCAGGAGTAAGATGACAGTCCCAGCTCCAGAGTCTGGTATTTGTAGGTAAATCCAGACTTCCCGCCTTGGCCGTCTCGACTTACTTCTTCCATTGGTTCGTCCAGTGACGTTAAAAATTTTCCGTTTCAAGAAGGTCTTATTATGAAATCATCGAGTAGAACTGGTTTTACTCTTGTTGAACTACTTGTTGTCATCGCCATTATCGGCATCCTGATCGGGATGCTTTTGCCTGCTGTTCAGCAGGTTCGCGAAGCAGCTCGCCGAACTCAGTGTTTGAACAATCTTCGTCAGATTGCCCTCGCTGCAATCAACTTCGAATCAGCAAACATGGTCTTCCCAACATCGGGTTCCCAAGCTGCTGGTTTCCAGGCAGGCGGACTGCAGAGAACGATTCTTGGCCGCGAAAACATGGGTTGGGGCTTCCAAATCCTGTCTCAAATGGAACAGCAAAACCTTGCCAATCTTCGTTCTCAGTTCACGACTTTGCGTTCAGCTTTTTCTGAAGGTACAGTTCCAGCTTACAACTGCCCGTCACGTGCTGGAGAGCGATTCCTGACTGACACTGCCAGTGACAACCCTGATTTCGATCGGACTGCACTGGGCGATTACGCTGCATTCTTCGTCGGTGTGGATTTCCCGGGTTTCGTTTCTGAAATCACAATCCCATTCAACGACAACAAAGACTTTGAAACGACGACTGCTCCTGAAGCACAGGCTGAATCATCAATGGTATGGCTCGGTGCGATCACAAAAGCTGGTCACCTGCAGAGCGATGGATCTTTCACCTCTAACAGCCGCGTAGGATTTGGTTCACTGACTGACGGTTCTTCGAACACAGTTCTCTTCGGAGAGAAAGCCGCTCACACCAGCGACTACGAAATCACAGGCACTGATGCCGACGCCGTTTGGGAAGCTCAAGGTTACATGGCCAGCAGCTACTACTCAACAATGCGTACACTTGGTCCTGGTGGCCAGCTGTTGGCTGACAATGACACCGCCTTCCTTGATAGTGCTGGTGTTTCTTTGGCTCACCGCAGTGGTTTCGGTTCAGCTCACCCTGGTACAGTTAACTTCTCGCTTTGCGATGGTTCAACTCATTCAGTTTCGATGAGCATCGGTGCTTTCAACTTCTACCAAATCGGACATCGTTCGGACAGTTCAGTTGTCAACATTCTTGACTTCTAAGTTTGCTGTTAAAGCTACTCAGAACACGAAAACGCAGAGGTTAATTCCTCTGCGTTTTTTTATTTGTCAAAACTCAACAACTGACATCCGCCAAAAGTCCTGGAAAAGACGACGTTGCCCGTAGCAATAACCGCCGTCGGTTACAACGGTCTCGTTCCAGCATGAGTCCCGTTCGCATCCGGATCGCCAGTTACATAGCGGAGAATGTCGACCACCTGCTCAGGTGTAGTCGCCCATCCCTGTGAAGCACCATCCACCTCTTTCAATGGATGGATAATGTCGTCATCGTGCAGGGTGATATAGGGCTTACCCAGCGCTGCACAGTAGCCTGCATCAAACGCCGCATTCCATTGTTTGTATTGATTGCCGAAACGAATAACCGCGACATCACACTGGCGTATCAATGACTGCGTTCTCATGGCATTCACACGGGCAGACTGCTGGTCACGCAAAAAACCTGCAGGCACGTCGCCCAGCACATCACCAGCTGCATCACTGGCACCGTGATTCGTCACCGCCGAGACAAAACGCATCGGCAATTTCTGTGTGTTGGATGCATTCATGATTTGTTCACGCCAGTCGGTGTGGATTTCACCCGACAAATAAACCGTCCAAATGTGCGACATCACTTTTCCCTGATTAAAATTGCCAACGGATCTTCAGCTGCGCATCAACCCTGGCACCAACAATAATAAGCTCAGTTTTGAACGCTTCCAATCCGGTCACAGTGCCCAACAGGGCCTGCATCTGTTCCATTGAATGACGGTAATTCGAAGAATCCACAAAACGGACGTCTCAGGTTCTTTTCCCCATGTATTGACTGGAACGAATTGAAGCGCCGCTGGCGGGAAACAGAGAAAGCAACCTGCAGATTTGAGTTACAATATCACTATGACAGACACTATTGATATCGATTTTGAAGTTCCATTTCGACACCGCGTTCGATTTACTGACAATCTCGCTGAAGAAGACACACAAGTCCTGCTTGATCTGCTCGAATCGCCAGCGGACATCAAACCCCGTGTCCTGATGGTTGTCGATGAACAACTGGCAGAACATTCCGGACGGGTCTCCGAACTGGTTTCGCGGCTGGAGAACGACCAGAACATACTTTTACTCGACGGCGGATCATCTGAAAGGCCAGGCCCATCGTTTGTGTTGCCAGGTGGCGAAGCAGTCAAAAATTCGACGGACTTTGTTGAACAGCTTCTCTCGTTAATCAACGAACGTAACCTCGACCGCCGCAGTTACATCGTCGTCATCGGCGGAGGCGCCGTATTGGACGCAGCGAGCTACGCAGCCGCAATCGCACACCGTGGCATTCGAGTCATTCGGATTCCCACAACGACCCTCGCTCAAGGTGACTCGGGAGTCGGAGTCAAAAATGCGATTAACTTCTTCAGGAAGAAAAACTGGATCGGAACGTTTGCCGTTCCCTGGGCCGTAATCAACGACGCGGCCCTGCTGACAACGCTTCCCAACCGCGACTTTCGCTGCGGCTTCAGTGAAGCGATCAAAGTATCACTCCTGAAATCAACGACCGACTTCGAAGAACTCTGCGACAACGCAACACAAATTGCCAATCGCGAAATGGAATCGGCTTTCACCGCGATCAAGAAATCATGCTTGTGGCACCTGAAACACATCACCCAGGGCGGCGATCCGTTTGAAGCACTCGAGGCCAGACCACTCGATTTTGGACACTGGTCAGCTCACAAGATGGAGCAAATGAGCGGCTATCGACTGCGACATGGCGAGGCGGTTGGCATTGGGGTTGCCATAGACTGTATCTACTCAACACGCGTCTTCGGGTTCCCTGAAAGCGACGCGCAGCGCGTGTTGCAATGCCTCAAGGACTTCCAGCTTCCACTGTGGGATTCCACGTTGAACGACTTCGACGCGTTGCTCTCGGGTTTGGAAGAGTTCCGCCAACACCTCGGAGGTCGACTAACGATCACGATGCTCAAAGCAGTCGGCAAGCCGATCGATGTTCACGAAATTGACAGCGATGCAATGCGAGCGTCCGTCGAACAGCTTCGTGACCTCACGCGTGGCCATAGTGAATTGCTGCGGTAGCATTCCCATCCCGCTATCGCGCAAACTCATCTACAGGCTTCGTCGCGTTTTTCGCTGGCTCTCCAGTGACGATCCTTGCCAGCCAATAGAACCCGCAAAGCACAGCGACGCCGACGAACAAACTCGCGTACCAGAACAAATGCGAATCGTATTGGTAAACGGCAGTTCCAATTGCCGGCGCAAGCATTCCCGCAGTGGAGTACATCATCGCGTACCAACTCATGTACATACCCTGATCACGACCGAGTGATCTTTTGGCGACGTAACCTGTACCCAATGGAAATATGAACATTTCGCCGAACGTGATCACGGTCATCGAGAACGCACAAAACCAGAAAGTCGTACCTAACGGCAATACCCCGAACCCGACGCATGCCAGGAAGGCTCCCCACCCAATGGTTCGCAATAGCGAAAACCGTCGAACCCAGTTCAACAGCAACATTTCCACCGCCACAATGATGATCGTGTTGATCGAAAACAGCAAACCGATCATTGGCTTTGAAAGCGAGTAGTGATCCTCAAGGTACTTCGGATACGTTGCGTGAAACTGAAAGAACACCAGCCCAACGGCTAACATCAGCAGCAGGAAGAAAACGAAGTGCATGTCTTTCAACGGCGAACCCTGAACCGCATTTTCTTCCGCCTGCTTTTGTTTTGCAGCCGCTTTCTGGTCCTTTGCATATTTCCTGAATCCAAAATGCCACAGCAGAATCGCGGCTCCAAATCCAGTCGTGATTCCGTCAGCCACAAATAGCCAAACAAAGTCGATGTTGGCGAGAACTCCACCAATTGCTGGCCCGAATGAGAAACCAAGATTGACTGCCATTCGCTGAAGACCAAAAGCTCGCGTGTGCAAATCAGGATCGGTAAACTGAGCGACGGCAACATTGTTGGCCGGACGCACCGATTCAGATGTAACACTAAAGAGATATACGATCAGCGCGACGCCCCACCACGAACTGAACCATGGAACGATCAGAAAACATGGAACCGCAAGCAACAAGCCAATGATCTGCGTACGAACCGCACCGACTGGCTTGACCAGTTTGCCACCAAGCCACGAGCCTGTCATTGAACCCAGACCCCATACGCTAAAGATGCATCCCGATTCGAACATCGAGAAACCAAGCTCGTTGGTCAGATAAAGCGTCAGAAACGCCAGAACCATCGCACCGCAGCGGTTCACAAACAAAGCCAGCGAAAGAATCCAGACTTCTCGCGGAAGTCCGCCATAGGCATCTCGATAGGCTCCCATGATCGAGCGAACCATTGAGATGTCTTTCCTGTTATGAGGGTACGAATTTGAAATTTGATAGACGACTCCGAGTCGATTCAGGTTCGCAGAAAAAGCCACTTTCGCCCCGTCCCAACCTGAACAGCACGTGTCACAGAATGGTGGATTCGATTATCCTTTCTGATTCCGTTTCTCTCGGCAGACCGGATTCGAATTTAAAGCCGAACCAACCACGGTCAGTGAAACGGTGAGCAATGGACTCTAAGCTGCTGCCGCGGTTCTGGCCATTGCCATATTCATCATTCTGAGCCGACCAAAAAATAGCGATCCGTGGACTCAAAAGCAAACACGTCTATCTGGAAAGGCAGGGCGCTGGTAATCGCAGCCGCAGTGCTGTGGAGTACCAGCGGCTTTTTCGCCAAGGCACCCATTTTTTCGGATTGGCCGATTGAAACAAGAGGCGTTACGCTCACGTTCTGGCGTGCGTTCTTCGCGGCGCTGATCCTCGTTTTCTTTGTCCGAAAAATTCAGTGGACAAGACGACTGCTCGTCATGGTCACCACGTTCGCGCTGATGAACTGGACTTACATGAACGGCCTGGTGCACTGCGAATCGTCGTTGGCGATCTGGCTGCAGTATACCGCACCGGCATGGGTGTTCCTGATGTCGTGGTTGTTCTGGAAAGAGAAACCGAAACGCAAAAACTGGATTCTGCTGGCCTTTGCTGCCGTCGGTGTGGCAATCATCCTTTACGCTGAACTTGCCGGTGCTTCTTTCAAAGGCGTCCAGTTCGGTTTGGCGTCAGGAGTCTTTTTCGCCGGAGTCATCGTTTGCATGCGAGGCTTGCGAGACATCGATGCTGCCTGGTTGGTTTTTCTGAACCACGCCGTGACCGCACTGCTGTTTTCACCCAGCGTCATCACCAGCGAAGCCACCTGGCCCAACGGGTCCCAATGGATCTATCTGGCGATGTTTGGGATTTTTCAAATTGGATTACCATATGTCCTGTTTGCTTACGGGCTCAAATCCATTTCCAGCCACGAAGCCAGCGGCCTGAGTTTACTGGAGCCCGTTCTGGTTCCGTTGTGGGTCTTTGTTGCCTGGCGAACCGCAGAAGATTACACATTTCCAGCAACCACAACGCTAATCGGAGCCGCACTGATCATGTTCGGACTGCTGGCGAGCCTCGAATGGCCCTCAACTTCAGGCAAAGATGCGCGGAATTGAGTAGACTTGATTGTTGAGATTCACGTTTAGAAATTTTTACGCTTTGCACAAATAAATATGAGCGACATTGATCCAGCGATTGAAGCAATCCGCCAAGCCGTCAAACTTGCGCCCGGGAATGTGGATTTGATTTCACACCTCTGCAACACGTTGATGGAACACGGCAAACATGAAGACGCTGAACACGAATACCGTGACGCATTGAAACAGATGCCGTCCAGCGAAACGTTGCAACTGGGCCTGGCGCGTTGCTATTATCTGCAATCCAAAAATTCACACGCGATGTCGATTCTGGAAACACTCGAATCGCAAAACCGTATGTTTCCCAAAGCGATGGTGCTGCACGCAAAATTGCTTTATCGCGATGGCGATGTATCTTCGGCCGTTGCACGTTACAAGGATGCGATCGATCGCGATCCCGAATGTGAAGACTCCGATTTCGCGAGCCTGTTAGGGATCGGCGACTGGGGCAGTGAAGACGATGCCGAAGTCGTCGACGGCAGACTTCGCGCCAGCCATGCCGAAGAAGAACCAAGCCCGTTCGACACCAGCGTCGAACGCCCCAAAATCAGCTTTGCCGACGTCGGCGGCATGGAAGCAGTCAAAGAAGACATTCGCCTGAAGATCATCTATCCGCTGGAACACGCGGAGATGTATGCAGCCTACGGCAAGAAAATTGGTGGCGGAATCCTGCTCTACGGCGCACCCGGTTGCGGAAAAACGCATCTTGCCCGAGCAACCGCTGGCGAAGTCAAAGCGACGTTCATCTCTGTCGGCATCAGTGACGTGCTGGACATGTGGATCGGAAACAGCGAGCGAAATCTCAGCGAAATTTTTGATCGGGCTCGGGCCAACACGCCCTGTGTTCTGTTTTTCGACGAAGTCGATGCACTCGGTGCCAGCCGCGCCGACATGCGGCAAAGCGCTGGTCGGCACTTGATCAATCAGTTCCTTTCAGAGATGGATGGCGTCGAGAAATCGAACGATGGAGTTCTGGTCGTAGGTGCCACGAATGCTCCCTGGCATATCGATACGGCGTTTCGTCGACCCGGTCGCTTCGATCAGGTGATCTTTGTTCCGCCACCGGATGCGTCGGCGCGTGAGGATATCCTTCGCATGCATCTTGCCGGAAAGCCACAGGAAGAAAAACTGGACCTGACCAAAGTCGCCACCAAGCTGGCTGACTTTTCCGGAGCGGACCTGAAAGCAATCATTGATCGCACCGTCGAAGCCAAACTGCAGGACGCCATCAAATCGGGACGCCCGTCTCCGATTTCGACCAAGGATATCGTTGCGGCAGCCAAACGCGCCACAGCGACGACGCGCGAGTGGTTTGCAACGGCTCGCAACCATGCGGTCTACTCCAACCAGGGCGGTACATACGATGACATCCTGTCGTATCTGAATATCAGGAAGTAGTTCCACCTCGCCAAACATTTACTCTGCCAAACGCTCATGGAACATTTGTATCAACGCGCCCAATTGCTAATCAACCAGAACCGGTTCGACCTTGCCGAACAGGAACTGGGCGTGATTCTGGCAAAGAATCCGCAAGATGCGATTGCCCATCTTCTGATTTCGATTTGCTACAAACACACCAAGCGATATCGCGAAGCGACCGATTCGGCTCAGCAGGCGATTTCGCTTCAGCCCGACAATCCGCGCTGCCATTTGATTTTGGCATCCGTCTTCCTGATGCGGAATCGATATGACGAAGCAGAACTTTCGGCGCAGGAGGCACTGCGACTTGATCCTTATGACGAAGACACCTACGCCCTGTTGGCTCAACTGAAATACACCCAGAAAGAATGGGAAGAATCGTTGGCCTATGCCAAAAAGGGCCTGGAAATCGATCCCGACGAGCCGACTTGCCAGAGCATGCGATCGTTGTCGCTTGAAAGGCTGGGAAGAACAGAAGTTGCCGTTGCCACTTCCAAAGAAGCACTTTCCCGTAACCCGGACGACTCCTACACCCATGCGACCCACGCCTGGGCGTTGCTTAATAATGGCGACTACAAACAGGCTCAGGAAGGATTCCGCGAAGCGCTGCGGCTTGACCCAACCAACGAATTCGCAAAACAGGGAATGATTCAGGCCCTCAATGCAAACCACTTTGTCTTCCGCATGATCTTCAAGTGGTATTCGTTCATCGGACGCATGTCGGACAAACTTCAGTGGATCATCATCCTGGGACTTTTCTTCGGACAACGGATCCTCAGATCTCTGGCAGAAAGCATCCCGGCGATTGCTCCGTTTGTGATGCCGATCGTTTTCCTGTACCTCGTGTTTGCGATTACGACCTGGATTGCCAATCCGTTGTTCAACACGATCCTGCGATTCAATCGCTACGGAAAGTATCTGCTCGACAAGCGCCAGATCATGGCTTCCAATGCGATGGCAGCGATGGTTGTGTTCGGCCTGCTGTTGGGCGCGGGACTGGCGTTTGCCGATCCGCCTGACGGGCTGTTCCGTTTTCTGATCGGCTGTGGCTACGGTCTGTTGATGTTGATGCCGCTATCGGTAACCTTTCTTTGCGATGACGGCTATCCCCTGATTGTCATGAGCCTGGTTACGACAGCGCTTGGACTTCTGGGATTGGCCGCGATGGGAATGCTGTTCCTTAACACGGGTTTGGCCGTGACGATGATCATTGTGTTCATTTACGGAAACGTGGGAGCACAATTTCTCGGCAACTATCTGGCCTCCGTCGAAGTCCAACGATAGCGAAGCGTCAAGCTTCATAGAGCTTGCGGTAGCCGTCGGCCATTTCCCCCGCCAGGAATTTGCCGCTCAACGAGTCGCGCCCCTGTTCCGCCAACTGGGCACCAGAGTCCGTCTTCTCCAACAGGTACTTTGTCCAGCGGGCAAATTCATCGCGAGCCCCAAAGTTGGTTGCGAAAGCCGTGGCCTGATGCTCAATCGATTCCGATGTCCCAGGTCCGTAAACCGAAACGACAGGCACAGCGCTTTGCATCGCATGATGTAATGCACCCGGATGCGGTTCGTTAAGGTGAGACTGCCAAAAGAAATCGAGGCCCGGAATCAAGTCCATTGCGTGCA
>CAYUNP010000013.1:36856-57176 GCA_964446085.1 uncultured Pirellulaceae bacterium | reverse complement strand
TCAATAGACGCGCAGTCACTCCACAAACACGCAGTCGCCTACGGCTTGCCGTTAAACGTAAACGATCAAGTGCCAACGAGAATCAAGGGTCTGCCTGAATAATGCGGTACGGAAACTCTCGGACATGCAGCAAACGGTGGAGACCACCGTTCCACATTTTAGGCGGCCGGAAGATCCTGGCTCACGTCGAGTCGATCGAACAGACGGGCGCAAAACCTGATCGATGCGTAGGCCATCGATACAAGTGCAACCCAAACACCGACACCAAAAAGCAGTGGTCCGGCAAAACCCAAATCAGAAACGGCTCGACTGATCGCAATGGACGCCAAAGCCCAAATCATCACGGCGACCAAGCCGACCGCGAACAGCAGGCCCTTGCCCGTGAAGGTCAGGATCGTCCGCAAGAAGACTTCGATGCCTTCCTGGTTGCGGCGATAAGGATGCATCAGAAAAATTGCGTTTTCCATACCGATGATTAATACATTCATCGGAATCAACAATGGCCAGGCGAAGATCATTTGCCACGAGAGACCAGCGCCCAATACAGCGACTGCCAACACGCACAATTGAAACAGACTCATCAGAGCAACTGGAATTGCCAACTGCCCCATTGTCAAATTGAAGGACAGGATCGGGGTCGACTTCCAAACCGAAAGACGCCGTGCGTCACGTCGGAAATCGAGCATCAACGCAGGAGGGAGCAACAGGAATGAATAAAAGATCATGCTTCCCAGAACACTGAGCGATGTTCCAATGCCCCGTCCACCAGAAAGCAAAGGCAGGCAACTCAGAACCGTTGGGATGGCCAGTGCCAGCAGCAGCGTCGAACGATAGTGCATGGCACCCAACGCCTGATACCAGACGATTGCTTTTACGCCACCATATCCAACGGGCGCTTCGACCTGTTTTCGTTCCTGTGACGAATCTTTCACCAGGTCAGACTTTGTAGTCGCTTTGAAGGTGGCTACTTTTTTCAACCACAGTTCACTTTTTTGATCGACGAAGTAAACGGCCGCAAAGAGCGCTACGACTGCTACGTAAAGCAATCCTGTTCTGACAAAAAAGCCGACTCCGTATTCGGTCGCCAGAATCGTCTCCACGACCGCATTCCACGGCACCATCGTCCACGCGATCATTGGATGCTGCACAACCTGTTCAACAACGCCGAGGAACAGTTTTGGAATCGATAGCGGATTGTGCGAACTGACAGCAGACTCGAACTGTGGCGAGTAGGCGGTTTGGAAAAAAGTGAACCCCAGCAAGGCGAATGCAGGCAGAAGCATTGCTGCACGAACGATCAGCCAATGTCGTTTTCCCGTTTCAGAGGCCGTCCACGCAAGTGACTCCAGAAAAACACGGATCAGGTCGACAAGTGTCAGCCCAAGAAACATACCCGTGTACCCAACGACGACACTGGGCAAATCCGGAATCATGACGATGGAAAAACAGGCTGCTTTGGCCGCAGTGGCACTGAGATAGCTAACGAAACGATAGGTGAGCAACTGCTTTCTGGTTAACGGGGCCGAAAGCAGGTTCTGTTTCTCGGCGGCGTTCCATTCGAATGGTTCGACTGGTTTTCGGCATCCGATTTTGATCAGATGAAAAACGCTGTAGAGTAGCAAACTGACGGAAAGCCAGGTTTTCAGGCTTTGTGGATCAGCGGGTTCACGCAACATGATTGAGAGCACAGTTTGTCCCAGCCACACACAGGCCAGTACGACGGCAAGGATTGACAATGCCAGTCGTCTTTTTGAACGAAAACCGTTACAAGCCCGCGCGAACTTGCCACGCAACTGAAAAAGGAGCAGTTGCGCCAACGCCGGATGAGCGTAACTTGTGATCAATGATTTGCCCAACATGTCAGTTTCCTGACCTGGCGACATCCTCTGCCGCATGGTTTGGCGAATCTTCCAGTTCGCGGTTCGAGGGAAGCAAATCCATCGTTGCAAAGTAGATTTCTTCCAGCGATTGAGATTCGTTTTTTTCGGTGTTGCCAAACTGCTGTTTAAGTTCTTCAATCGGGCCAAAGAACTTTCGGGTTCCGGTTTCCAAAATCATGACGTGCGTGCAGATGTCTTCTACCATTGCCAGCAAGTGGGAGCTGATGATGACTGCGGTTCCGGAGTTAGCTTGACTGAGAATCGTCTGTTTGAGATTTCGAATTCCCTGTGGATCGAGCCCCGTCATGGGCTCATCGAGCAACAAAGCGGATGGTTGTTGCAGTAACGCACAACTGATGGCAAGCTTCTGTTTCATTCCCCGGGAGAGGCCGGAAGCCGCAGTGTGACGCTTGTCAGTCAATTCGAAACAATCGAGCAGCTGATCGATCTGTTGATGCGGTCGTGCGACACCGTAGACTCCTGCGGAGAAGAGTAAATGTTGTTCGACAGTCAGATCGCTGAACAGTTGCGGATCGTCTGGCACGTAAGCACTGCGCTGTTTCACTTCGATCGGATTTGCGGTCACTTCGAATTCTTCAACAAAAAGCTGGCCGCTGCTGACAGGAATAATTCCAGTGATCGACTTCAGCGTTGTCGTTTTTCCAGCACCGTTGCGTCCGACAAGGCCCAGCACGTCGCCGGATTTGATCGAAAAGCTAAGGTCGCGGACGGCGATCGCTCCTTCGTATGTCTTGCAAAATGATTCGGCTCGAATCATGGGACTTCCGTATCTTGAAAAGATTAAAGGTTGTTTTCAATTGAATTTTTGAATTGCTCGTAACTTGCTGCTGACTGTGGCTCATTTGCTGCTGGCACAATCGGCTCTGGCATCGCCGTTTCCTGAACGGGCGTCGCTGCAGCCTGGCTTTTGTTTTGGTCGCCCAGTTTCGCGTTAGCAAGCTCTTCGTCAGCTCGACGGAAAAGCGATTTGGGATCGTCCTGATCCTGGATGACGGCCAAACCCATGCTCAATGTGACAGCGGCCGATTGACCTTCGCTGCCAACGCTAAAGTTGTACTGCTCGATCGTTGAACCGATTCGTTTTTTGACCAACTCAACGTTGCAATCTTTCAAGCCTTCAAGCATCAGAACAAATTTGTCTTCGCCAAGTCTTCCAACGAAGTCTTCCGGGCGAACACACTCTTTAAGTGCCTTGCCAACGCTGACGAGTACTGTGTCTCCGGCTTCGTGACCGAAGTCGTCATTGATTCGTCGGAAATGATCTATATCGATGATCATCAGGCCAAACGATTTCTTTTGGCTGCGGTATCTTGAGACCAGAAACTTGAGTGTTTCATCAGCAGCTTTGCGGTTTGCGACTTTACAAAGCGAGTCAGTTCGAGCTTCTTTTCGGCTGCGGTCAAGATTCTGGGCAGCGGATTCGAGTTGATATTTTGAAACAACCAGATCGTTCTCCATCTTTTGATTGGATGTTACGATCGTGCGAATATTCTGAATCAACGATTCCCGCATGTATTCAAACTGGCCTTGAGACTCGCACTGTTGAATCGCCGTCACTGCAGCTTGCAATGCGTTGCTGTGATTGGCAACGTCGCTGTTGAGTTGTTCCGTGCGTTCGATAACGCTGGTCAACGCTTCCATTGTACGTATGCGATTTCGTTTCATCCGGCGCGGCTCGCTCCAGACAGCGTACATGCGTCCTGCCAAAAATCCGCAAATTGAACCCACGCCAAGGGCTACCAGCGAACAGACGAGAGGAATAATCCAGGGTTGTAATTCGTTCATGTTGATTCAGGAAAAGATGGATCACTACAGGACACTGTCCTGGAATTAGATTTGTTTCACCGCGAAACCTAGGTTGCATTTTTGACACATGCGGCGATATTTAACGTTCACACCCTTTTGATTGACTTTTGGCCACCGACTTACGGTGTCTTCCTGACGGTCGTAGCGATTTTCGCGACTGTATATGTTCTTTTTGTTATTCATTCATGCGCTATCAACACGTCTGCCTTGAGTCGATTGGCTATTTGCTTCCTGAAGAAATCTGGACGACCGGGGATGTCGAAGAGAAGCTAAAGCCGCTCTACGATCGATTGAAGCTTCCCGAAGGTCGGCTCGAATTGATGACGGGAATTTCGGAGCGTCGGTTTTGGGCCAGAGGAATCTTGCCAGGGCAACTTAGCGTCGAAAGCTGCAAGCTTGCGATTGAAGCCAGCGACCTCGACGTGAACAACATTGGATGTCTGATTCATGGTTCCGTTTGCCGTGACTTTCTTGAACCGGCAACGGCATGTTCGGTTCATCATAAAGTTGGCTTGCCGGCCGACTGCATGATCTTTGACGTGTCCAATGCCTGCCTTGGGATCCTGTCGGGAATGATCCAGGCCGCCAACATGATAGAACTGGGACAGATTAAAGCTGCGTTGGTCGTGGGTAGTGAAGGAGGAAGGCAGTTGGTTGAAACTACGATCCGTACGCTCAATGAGGATCAGTCGCTAACCAGGAAGAGCATCAAGAATGCGATTGCAAGTTTGACGATTGGATCAGCAAGCTGTGCCGTATTGTTAACGCATGAATCGGTCAGTCGCAGCAAGAATCGAATCGTTGCGGCAGCCGTTCAAGCCAACACAGAACATCATGAGCTTTGCCAAAGTCACGAAGATCAGGTCGGCGATTCGATGGCTCCACTGATGGAGACGGATTCCGAGGCACTGATGAAAGCGGGAGTTGCGACTGGAGTAGCGACTTTGCTGCCGTTTCTCTCGGAAGCTGGCTGGAAAGTGGAAGACCTTGATCGGACCGTTTGTCATCAGGTTGGCACGGCGCATCAGAAGTTGATGCTGGAGTCACTTTCGATTGACCCCGCAATCGACTATGCGACGTTTTCATGGCTGGGCAATACGGGATCCGCCGCCCTGCCCTCGGCGCTTGCGGTTGCCTGCGAGAAGGAGTTCATCCAGCCAGGCCAGAAAGTGGGCTTGTTAGGAATCGGATCCGGCATCAACTGCACGATGATGGGAATCGAATGGAATGAAAGCCGAATCGCCTGCAAAACGATGTTTTAAAACGGTTGCCTAAACCCGTGAACAGGATGTTGGCCACGTTCACAGGCCAGAGCCTGCACGACCTGTCTACTGGACCATCGCTTCCCAGGCTTCGACCATCAGCATCGCAGCGCGATCCACATCCTCAATCGATGACGAACGCCCCAGACTGAATCGAATCGTGCCTTGCATCAACTCGGGCGCAACACCCATCGCACCGAGCGTTCCCGATTGATGATCGCCCGAACTGTGACAGGCGGAACCCAGCGAAGCGCAAACTTCCGGAACACGTTTCAACATTTCAAACGCTGAAACTTCCGGAAACGCGATACTAATCGTATTGGGTAATCGATCCACTTCGGAGCCATGCACAACGGCTCTACGAACGTGCTCCGAAATCGTCTTCCAAAACCGTTCGCGTAAAGTCTCGCTAATCCCCGCTGATTCGTCCAACAAAGAGGCTGCCAAAAACGCCGCTTGGCCCAGCCCAACGATGTAAGGAGTATTTTCAGTCCCGGCTCGCATTCCATTTTCATGCCCTGCCCCGTGAATCAGAGGCTCCAAATCGAGGCCTTCGCGTACAAACAGAACCCCGATGCCTTTGGGGCCATAGAATTTGTGACCGGCGATCGTCATCAGATCCACATCAAGCTGATCGACAAACGTTGATAACTTGCCAATCGACTGCGACGCGTCGGTGTGAACAATGACCGAATTCCGGTGACAGATCTCTGCGATCTCACGAATCGGTTGAATCGTTCCGATCTCGTTGTTGGCATGCATAATGCTAACGAGCCGCGTGTTGGGCCGAATCGCATCGGCTACCGCCTGAGGTTCAACGACGCCCTGGTCATTGCAGCCCACGACTGTCAGTTCGCAACCCATCTTCTCAACATAGTGAGCCGGAACTGTCGTGGCGGGATGTTCGATCGCAGAAGTAATCATATGCCCACCCGGTTGGCCACCGGCAAGCATGATTCCTTTGATCGCCATGTTGCTCGATTCGGTGCCGCCGCCGGTAAAGACAAGTTCGCCGGGATCGCATCCAACCAGTGCAGAAATTTTCGCACGGGCATCCTCGATCGATTCTTTGGCCGCTCTGCCAAGACTGTGAGCGCTCGAAGGATTCCCGTAGTGAGTGGTCAAATATGGCATCATCGCTTCGATAACGCTTGGATCGACAGGGGTAGTCGCGTTGTAATCGAGATAAATTTGCTTCACAGATGTCTCCAGGTTCATGATTCAAATTCGAGTTTAGCGGTGCTTACTCAACCTTGGAACCCAAATCCCAGCCGAGCCTTGCGAGCAATCTCGCACCTTGCGACAATCAGCGCATGGAAAATGCAAAAATAGCCAAAACACTTGATCAGTTAGCTGACTTACTTGAGTTCACAGGAGCCAACGCTTTTCGCCTGCGAGCGTATCGCAATGGAGCCAGGGTTATCCGCGATTTGCCCGACTCGATCCAAAGCATGATTGCTTCGGGTGAAGATCTTACGAAGCTGGACGGAATCGGCAAAAGCGTCGCTCAAAAGTGTACGGAGCTTTGCGAAACCAACAAGCTGCAACAAATGGATGAGTTGCTTGAAGACGTGCCTCGCACGGTTCTCGACTTGCTCAACGTACCCAAAATGGGACCCAAGAAAGCGGCTGCCGTATTCAATGAGTTAGGCGTTGAAACGCTTGAGCAGTTGAAGGCTGCATGCGAAGCCGGCCAGGTTCGTGAGCTGTCAGGTTTTGGTGCGAAAACCGAAAAAGCCATACTCGACGGAATCGCGATTGCGGCCGACGCCAATAAAAGGATCCTGTGGGCTGCAGCGGATCGGATTGCCGAAAAAATTCGTCAACACATGAAAGCCTGCAAAGCCGTTGGGCAGTTGGAGTTCGCTGGCAGTTATCGGCGCGGCAAGGAAACCGTTGGTGATTTGGACATGCTGGTGACTTCAACGGATTCGGGTTCGGTGATGGATCATTTCGCGACCTATGGTGAAATCACTTCGACGATTGTCCGCGGCGACACAAAAATGTCCGTACGTCTCGACGAAGAGTTTCAGGTTGACTTGCGGGTTGTGCCAAATGAGTCCTTCGGCGCAGCCCTGCAATACTTTACCGGCTCCAAAGAACACAACGTCGTGATGCGTGGGCGAGCCAAAGCGAAGGGGTTGAAGGTCAACGAGTGGGGCGTCTACAAAATGGATGGGGACGAACAGGAGTGGATTGCTGGCGAATCGGAAGCCGACGTTTATGCAACGCTTGACCTTCCCGTCTTTGATCCAGAAACACGTGAAGCTCGCAAGGAATTTGACTGGGCCGAAGCAGGAGATCTTCCCCAGTTGGTGTCAGTGAAAGACATTCGCGGCGACCTTCACATGCACACGACTGCAACCGATGGCAAGAACTCAATCGAAGAGATGGCTGCTGCGGCTCGAGAAATTGGACTCAAATACATCGCCATTACGGATCACTCGAAACGTGTTGCGATGGCAAACGGCCTCGATGAAGAGCGGCTTTTGGATCAGTGGGCAGCGATTGATGACATCAATGAAAAAGCCAAAGACAACTTTGTGATCCTCAAGGGAATCGAGTGCGACATTCTTGAGAATGGCGACATGGACCTGCCGGACCAGGTGCTTGCTCAGGGCGACTGGATTATCGCCAGCGTGCACTACGGACAATCGCAACCTCGGCAACAAATCACCGATCGCATTGTTGGCGCGATTCGCAATCCTCATGTTACGATGGTTGCCCATCCAACAGGTCGCTTGTTGAACAAACGGGAAGCCTACGATGTCGACATCGAAGCGGTGTTTCAGGCTGCCAAAGAAACGGGCACGTTGCTGGAACTCAATGCGAATCCAATCAGGTTGGACTTGAATGACCGCTATCTTATAGCTGCCAAGACACACGGCGTTCCGATCGTGATCAACACGGACGCTCACAAAGTCGCGGGCCTCACGGACATGAAGTACGGCATCAAACAAGCGCGCCGCGGTTGTTTAACGAAGGCTGATGTTGCCAACACGAAGACGCTGAAGCAGCTATTGAAGTTGATTGGCAAAGGTTAAGTGGCATAGGCTTCCAGCGTTTCCAGCCTGTGAACTGCATGTCGGCGCGTCATTCACCGCTACACGCCGGCAAAAACCGGGCTACTTCTTTGGACGAAAGGCCACGATCTGGGCTTCGTCCGTCTCAATAAACGGGCCGCCGATCAAGTCAACGCAATACGGCACGGCTGCAAAAACGGCATCCAGGCATTCAGCAATGGCTTTGGGACTACCGGGGAGATTGATGATCAAAGACTGACCACAGATTCCAGCAGTTTGCCGTGACAGAATCGCCGTCGGGACTTTTAACAATGAAACGGCGCGCATGGCTTCGCCAAAGCCGGGCATCATTTTCTCGCACACGGCTTCCGTTGCTTCAGGAGTCACATCACGCGCTGCTGGCCCCGTGCCACCAGTCGTGATCACCACGCAACAGCTCGCACAAAGTTCACGCAATGCACTTTCGATTTCCGGAATATCATCGGTCACCATTTTTGATTCATCCGTCCACCGACTACGGATGACTCGTTGGAGATACTCACGTATCGCCGGTCCACCGCGATCTTCGTACTCACCGCGTGTTGCACGATCGGAAACAGTAAGCACTCCAAAACGAATCGGCTCGCTCATTGCGTCAATCCTTCAGACTTTGGCTCGATTGCAAACATGGATCGCAGAAGCTCATTGCCTGCGTCATGGTTCGGGTTGTAGGCGATCATCGAAAGCGTCACGTAGCCTTGTCGTACCGCTTGGGTGTCCGTCAAAAACGGAGACGGCCTGGGGGCAGGACTGTTCGTTGCCCAAAAGAACGGTTTATCTTTGGGGTCGCGACCCGCTTGATACTGATAGCCCAGCGGATTTGTCTCCACAGGAACTGCCAAAACTTCCGTCGCTTTGTTCTGCTGCGCCACGACGGTTGGAAAGTTCAGATTCGCCACCGTTCGCGAAGGAAGTTCAGCCTTCGAAAGTTTGTCGATGATCGGCCAGGTCAATGCAGCTACATTCTCAAACTGCGGATCCTCATCAGCTTCAACGCTTACTGCTATCGCAGGCACGTCAAACATGGAAGCCGCAAAGGCACCGCCCACCGTTCCCGAATGACACACGTTGTTGCCAACATTGAGTCCGTTGTTGATTCCGCTGATGACCAGATCTGGCTGCCAGGGACAAAGCTCATGCAAACCCAGTCTGACGCAATCCGCTGGCGTGCCATTGACGGTGTAGCCAATCAGCTCTTCGTCCTTTCCCATGACAGGGTTCGGGTTCAACGGACGCAAAAAGGTGATCGCCTGGCTGATGCCGCTTTGCTCTGTGGCAGGAGCAACGACAAAAACCTCGGCATGTTGTCTGAGTTCAGCGGCCAACGCCTCAATGCCGCCAGCGAAAAAGCCGTCGTCGTTGGTTATCAGAATTTTCATTGAGCTTTACTCTTCGGTTCCCAGTTTTTTTAAATGTCCATGGCGACCACGTCGTCAGCTTTCAAACCAGTTTCGCAAGCAGGTTCTCAACTTCGGACTCAGATAGTTTGGCAGATATTTCCGGTTTGCAAAACACGCGCACCCGTTTGACGTAATCGTCGAACTGTTTTTTCGCCAACGTATGAATCATGGGCGAAACTTCTCCCAACGGCCGCCACGATTCGGATCGGGAATCAAAAATGTCGACATTGAACTGGACCTCCAGTTTGGCTGGCGGGGCATCGATCAGGATGTCGTCGGGAGCAACATCTTGCCCGATCGCATCAGCAATCACGACCGATAACTGTTGGCCGGCGTCTGTTAGCTGGCCATAGGGTCGTTGAGCAAGCGAGCGATAGAGCGATTCGTTTTCTACAAAGCTAAAATTGGCAGCACGTTTGTAGAGTTGTCTTCTTTCCGAGAACAGTCCTGCCAGAAGATCACGCGTCGCGACGTCGTTTTCGCTGCGACTGCGCCAACGGGTCACGAACTCGCTTTCTCCAAACTGGAATTCTGAACGCCAATCCACATCCTGTGAAGCTTGCGAACGAAAGAAAGCTCGCTGCAACATCGACGTGGCACTTCTGACCGCGTGATGCCAGTAGACTTCACTGAACATCACGTATCGTGCAAACACCATCAGTTCTGCTGCCGTTCGGCCTTTGGAGCTGATGGCAAGTGCGTCGCCAGATTCGTTAAGACACAAGCTTCGAATCAACCTGGCCGAATCAAGATTCTGCCCGTACGGAACGCCAGCGTGAAGGCTGTCCCGATACAGGTAGTCCAGTTTATCGATGTCGATGGGGCCCGAAAGAATCGAAGCAAGTAAACGCTCGGACTGTGATTCCGTTTTCCTGTTGATGATGCGGGCCACAAGATCCGGGCAGGCGTTCCAGTCTTCGGCAATGCACGCCTGCACTTCGTCGTCAGCCAACCACTGGGTTGCCAGATTTTCGTGACGGGGAACTCCTTCGAGTCCCATATCTTCAATTGGATGGCAAAACGGCCAATGACCAACGTCGTGCAGCAGCGCCGCCAGCAGCAGCGCCTCAATTTGCTCGACTGAAACGAGTTCCTGAAAGCGTTGTTGCCACGAAAGATGCCGCACGAACAGCAAACAGTTTCGATACACGCCGAGCGAATGTTCGAAGCGAGAATGGTTGGCTGCCGGGTAGACGAAAGACACCAGGCCCAGTTGGCTGATGCGTTTGAGCCGCTGAAACACGGGCGTATCAATCAGCCGCACAATCCGCCTGGTAACCGGGACGTCCACCTGGTTCGGAATTCGAAGCAGCCGCGAACTGTCTTCGAGTGCCTGGACTTCCGGAATCGACAGAAGCTCATTCATCAGATGCCAAGGGTCGTCGACAGACAGGCCAGCAATGGCTCAAGATTTTCAAGCATCGTTGTGGCGCCTTCCAGTGGTGCCGCTTCAGGCTTTCCAAGGGCACCAGGCAGGAATCCAATCCCGGCGATGATTCGACCGAGAATGCAAAGCCCCAGATAGAGCCCGTAATGCACCAGTCCCATCAGGTAATCAATATCGAAGCAGAGCATTCCTGCGCCTCCTCCCCCTGCGGCCATGATCAATAGCGCAAAGACCCACGACCCGGTTTCATAGCTGTCGCTAAATGCAAAGTAGCCAAGCGGCATGGCGATCCACAGTATTGCGTAGATCACCGAGCAGACCAGGACTCGGACCCAAAGTTCTTTGCCGACGTAACCGGCAAGTTCCTGATCCCGAAGCATGAAATACGCGGCCATACAAATCGGTGGCGCCATGGCGATCGCCGAAACCCAAAGAATCCAATCAGGAAACAGGTGCTTGTCTGGGAAAGTAAAATTGAAGATCAATGCACAGAACAGATATGCCAGAATCAAACCAACGATCAAGGTAATATGAACTCCGGTGAGCTTCACTTCCTTGCGTCGGATCGGATTGAGAACCGCCTGGCCGGTCTGTGTTTTGGGCCCGGTCATTTCCGGTTCGTGAACGACGACCTGTTCGTCCTTGGCCGGGATTTTGATTTTCGTTTTGCATTTTGGGCAAGGGCCTTCCTTGCCTGCAAACTTGTCGCTTACGTTGAATCGAGTGTGGCACTTTGCACACGTTACGCGGATCGCCATATTTCGCTTTCTCGACCGGTCGTCGCTATCCGAGGTCCTGAAGTTCGTTTTCGGTGATCAAACCAAAGCCACATGTTGCCAGTGTCAGTTGCGCCTGATCAATGTTGTCGACCATAATTGCGACAACGGTTCGATCCCGTTTTTGGACCATCAAGGTGTAAGTCTGTAACAAATTGATCTCTGCGCGAAGAAGGGCCGTGCAGACGTCAAGCATTGGTTGCTCGGTCTGCGGCAACTCCAGCGCGATCAGGTCGCTTTCAATAATCGCCAAGCCAGCTCGTTCAAGGATCTCACGTCCCTGTTCCGGATGGCTGAGAATGATTCGCAGGATACTGCATTCAGCGGCATCATTTATATTGATCGCCATGATGCGAACCTGAGAGCCCCGAAACCGACGCAGAAGTCCGTTCAGCGACCCAACGCGATTTTCCAGAAATACTGTAAACTGGCGGATCGTGGGGTAATCCTGCCCTCGCGCCGTTTCAAAATCGATGACGGCACCAAAGTCCTCACCTTCACTTCCCTGGCTCATGAATTTTGCTCAACTGTAAAAATTGAATGGATCGCACCCATCTTGGGGACGACAAATTGGCGCGGCGAGCAACCTTCGGTCGCAAAAATACGACGAATTTCAAACAAAATGTAAGGCAAGCCATGGGCTCGGTCAATCCAAAGGCCAATTCTGCGAATATTCCGCTGCAACATCGGATGGAAATTCGCGTTCGCTACAAAGAAACAGACGCCCAGGGGCATGTTCACCATTCGAATTATCTCAATTACTTCGAAGTCGCGCGCACCGAAATGCTCAGATCCAGCGGGAAATCCTATCGGAACCTGGAAGCCGAAGGAATCATGCTGGTCGTGGTGAAGGCCGTTTGCGATTATAAGCGAGGTGCAAAGTACGATGACATCCTGACGGTGGACACTCGGTTGATTAAGGCCAAGGGCACACGAATTGTGCATCGCTATGAGATCCGCAACGAACACGGCATCGTTTGCCTTGGCGAGACGGTTGTCGCCGCGGTTGATCGCGAAGGACGCGTCAAACGATTGCCAGTCTGGCTGCGTGCAGAAATTGAGGATTGAATCGTTGCACGAAAAAGGCTGAACTCTTGTGAGTCCAGCCATGATTCGTTCATCCGAAACGTTGCCCAGATGGAAACCTAGAACGCGAGCTGATATTGCAAGCGATACAGGATCCCGTCTTGCCCAACCTCGAAGTTAGGACTGGAACTGCCTGTTGGCGAACCATCAAGCACAGTCGCATCGAGCGTGATCTTGCTCTTGTGGGACTCGTCGTGGAACCAGTTGACACCCGCAGCGTATTCCCAGGACTCGCCAAACAGACCATCGATTTGCGAAATTCGCCCGTTGGCTTCCAACACGCCCGGAACCAGAAAGTAACCAACGTCCGCGTACCAGCCAGTGTCGAAGAGCTGATCAATTGCTGGAGCCGGACCTTCTACTGTTCCGAAGTTTTGCAACCAGCGAGCGTAGTATTCAAGGTTGAAGCTGAAGCCGCGGTATTTACCGACCATAAAGGCTGACACGAGGTACTGGTCGAAGTCATTCACGGTCAATCCTGGTGACACAGCTCCGGTGGCAATCAATTGGGCTCCGTCACTGACGGTCGCAAAGTTCTGCTCGAGGTTCGGCGAACCGTCGTCAAGCGGATTGGTGTTGGTGAATGAAAGTGACGTTCCTATACGAACAACCGGACTGGTGTGGAATTCGAGGTCAGAGTAGCCATTTCCGACATCACCAAAAGGATCTACGTAAAACAACCCTGTATAGGCGAAGTTGTTGTCAACGTCTTCCGGTTCCAGGTCAGTACTGAAAAATCCGTTGGTCACAGCCAGTTGGTAATTGATTTTGCTGTCCGTCTCACCCAACAACCAGAGTCCAACACTACGGTCGGCTCGGAAATAGGTTGTGGACAAAGAGCGATCCGAGAATCGAGTCGTTGTTGAAGACTCCAACCACTCGTAACTGCCAGGAACTTTGGCCTTACCGATTCGAAGCGTCGCGTTATCGCTGACGTCAAAATCAAACCAGAAGTCATGGAAAATAACTTCGTGATTGTCGTCGGTATCAGCGTCAAGGTTGAAGTAATATTTGAGTCGTGGATCGATCGCGAACCCCTTGAACTCCAGGCGACCACGCTCGACTTCGAAGTCATTTCGGCTGACCACGTCGGTGGTGCCAAGGCGATTGGTGAATGTCTCGGTGTCGCGAGAAAACGCAGCCCAGCGAAACTGCAATCGACCGTTGATCTTGATTTCGAACGGTGTCTTTTTCTTGTCACGAGGGGCGATTCGAAAACCGCCTTTGTAATCAGTGAAGAAGCCAGACTCATTCATTTCCTCGAGCTTTTCGACTTTCTCGGTCAGCTCTTTCAATTTCATGTCCTGTTCTGTCATGCCCTGCATCTCGTGCATCATGCCGTTGGACATCATGCCGTCAGACATCATCATCTCTCCCTGCTTTGGCATGTCACCCATCGTGACAGTCTCTGGCAAATATTGGGAACCAGAACCGATGTTTGGCGCAGGGGCCGTACGTGCACCACTTCCCTGGGCAACCGCTACGCGCGGATCCCCAAGTCGATAGGTGACTCCCTGCGCAAATGCTGGGCTCGATGCCAGCAAAAGGGACAGCAGAGTTAAGATGGGATAAACGTAAACGAGTTTAGGGCCTGTTTTTAGCGTCATTTTGCATGTCTCTGAAACCTAATTCTTACATGTGAAAATTTCGGCATAAGCGTTACAACTGCGACAGCTTATCTAACGCAAACGGTCGGTTTTCGATGAGAAATTGCCCGGATTAACAGGTCTTTAACATTTCAGATGACAAATGACAGCGGAAAATCAAATTGAAACGTTGCAGCGAAGAGGATTTTCGCTTTCGAGGTCAGCCGCTGTCTGTCGATCGCACTGGCTGGCCAGAGCAAGCAAGCATCAAAGAGCTGCGAATTTTTGCAGAAATGACTGCGTCAAAACTCGCAATGAGGCGGTGACGATTGTGGTTGTAGCGTCTGGCTGCAGTATTGCGTCAAAAGAACTGTGGCGTGACGCCGTAGCCACGATTCAAATCGCTCAAGCCTGAATTGCTGTTGCAACGGCGATCGCTGCAAAGCAGCTGGACCGATTCCGCTTAAACACAGTACGACGAACATCATTGGAAAAAATTGCAGATGGGAAACGTAAAATAAAAAAGCACGAGCGAGTGAATCGTCGCGGCACTCTTCGTTTACACGAGTTCGTCCAAAGAGCCGGATTTCAGGAAATTGTCTGTAAACCTCTGATTCCAATCCAATAGTCGTGCGTCAAAAACGAAACGGATCAATTTCAAGCAGCCTTGCCTGATCGCCGTTATAATTTTCCCGGATGAACATTCAGGGGAGAGCGCGTGAGATTTTCGATTCGACAGATGTTGTACGGGATGGTTGTCGCTGCACTGATCGCAGCTGTGATTGGTGCAGGAGCAAACGGCAGCCCCCTGGCCTTTGGGCTGGGCATTTCGATTTGCCTGTTAGTGATCTACTTTCTGGTTTTCGCATTGCTCTACTGGTCCGTGCTGTTTGTCTTTGGGGGCAAATTGAAAATGCCCACTGAAGTACAGGAATCTGAGCAGAAGGGCGCGACCTCATGAACCGACTTCTTCTTTTCCGCATGATGATTGGGCAACTGCTATGCATTGTCCTGTTGAGTTGCAATTTGTCTTCCGCTGCAGCACAAACCCAGCGGCTTGGCTATACGATCAAATACCAGGACGCGTGGCCAAGAACGGGTCAGATGAAATACATCCGAGTCACGATCAAACCAGTTGCTGCGACTGCCGCTGACGATTACGACTTCTATGTTGTTGCCAGCAACAATGACTACCAAACGACAACCATTGCCTCAACGCGAATCCCGATTCGCAGAGGTGACACTTCTGCGGTGGGTGAAATCTACATCCCTGCCACCAATGGATACAATTTTTCGATTCACACAGAGATTGATGGAAATCTGAAAAGCAATCGTAACGACTTTGCGAAACGGGATTACTACGACTACTCAAACAGTTATTCGAATCAATATGGGAGTCCCACTTTCCTTTTGGCGTCTTCCAAAGTGATTGCCGATGAGAGTGTTGAGTTTACAGCCTTTAGTCGAACGATTTCACCCCTCTTTCAGTCGGCAACGTCTGTGGCAACAGATGCCGAATTTCCAGCTCTGGATGACCTCGAGTTGTGGTACAAGGATTCCGCCAATTCGTTTGCTGGTGGTCGGACTAACATGTCAATCAACGGCTTGGAGTCTCCTTTCGGCGCGGCGATGTCATTGGAGTCTCTTCCTTCGAAGTGGTTTGGGTACGACGGACTGGACCTGCTTATGATCACCCATGAAGACCTTGCCCAACTTGCATCCAAACATCCCGGCAAGCTGCTGGCGATCGAGCGATGGGTAGCCGCTTCAGGCAGGCTTGTCGTGCTCGATTGTGGTGAAAAGATTGAGAAAGCAGTCGATGCCCTGAAACTGTTGGGGGATTCAAATGCCAGGCTTCGAGACGGCCGCCGTTGTTCCTATCCTTCGAAGCAGCCAACTGACAAACAGATTTCCGAGATCCTGGACAACGAGAGCTATTCCAACCCGTATCAGCTGGTTGTTGAAGAAGCAAACACTTCTTCAATGTCACGTACTGACGCCTTCAATTTTCACGCCAATATCATCCGTGAACCTTTTGCCAAAGCGATCGAATCTGACAAATTGAAAGATATTGTGGCGATTGATTTTGAATTGGGTCAGGTGATTTGCCTGTCCAACAATGCTTCAGACTGGGACGAGAAGAAGAAGGTTGGAACTTACCCGGCGGACGAGTGGGGCCCATTCGCACTGTTTGTTCAAGCGGCACGACCGACTAACTTAAAAAAGCACCGGGTTCTGGCCTGGGACACAATTCGTGGGCTGGGGTTTCCGGAGTTCGACGAACCACCTCGCTATGTATTTGAGCTTTCCATCCTGCTTTATCTGCTGGTGATTGGGCCGTTCACGTTTTTTGTGCTCAAACGAAAACACAAATTGAATCTGATGTTTGTTGTCGTGCCTGTTGTTTCGACTTTCTTTTGCATCAGTATTCTTGCGTATGCGATTTTTGCGGAAGGATTCGACACCCGCGTCAATCTGTTTACCTTTACATCGTTGAATCAAAATTCGGGACGGCAATCCACTTCGGGAGTAGCACATGTTTACTCAGGCAGGACACCGGCGGCATATCGTCTGGGAGCTTCGGCATACGGGATGATCAATTTGCCCTCTGGCGGTCGGACACAGAGAATCATGTGGGACGAAGATGGCGAAGAACTTTCAGGTGGAGAAATCCGGGCTCGCACCAACCACCAGTTGTTTTCGATCTCTTCAGGTGAAACGAACAGTAAACTCAGATTCACAATTTCTGACAGCGATGATTCAACAACCGCGATCGTGCGAAATGAATTCGAGCATTCTGTCGTTGCGGTTGCCTTTCGGTCCGACGACTGCGGATCGGATGAAGTTTGGCTGTGCGAAGACATCGCCGTTGGTGACTCAAAAGCGGCTGTAAAAATGTCGATGGCTGACGCAAATTCGCTGCTTCGCAGTGCCATCCGTGAGCGTGGCAAGAGTTCGGTTATGGCATCCAATAAACCAATGCGAACACGAAACTCAAGGAACAATTACTACTATGGCGGGTCTTCACTGGAATCGGCGGACTCGATGGAGATCGCATCACGGGTTTCCAGGATCTGGAACATGCAGCCCAGTCAGCTGAAAGGCTACTTGTCTGGCCAGAATAAACGGCATTACCTGGCGATCACCGAAAACTGTGTTGACTACAAGATCCCAATCGAAAATGCGAAACTGGAAACCAAAATTCATATTGTATCTGGAGTTCGCTAACGAATGAATTTTTCACCGACGGCTGAAAAGCCATCCTCTTCGCGACCGGCCATCGAATTTGATCAACTGGTGCGAACCTTCGGTAGCACTGTCGCAGTAAACAACGTCAGCTTCAGTGTTTATCCAGGCGAAGTGTTTGGATTCATTGGCCCCAATGGCGCTGGCAAGACAACCAGCATGAAGATCCTTTCAACGCTCGACACTCCCGATTCGGGAACAGCAAAAGTCGACGGGTTTTGCAGCGTCAACGATCCCGAACGCGTTCGTCGCCGACTCGGTTACATGCCTGACGGTTTTGGAGCCTACTCAAACGTGACGTGCGAAGAGTATCTCGATTTCTTCGCTCGTTCTTACGGGCTGCGGGGAAAGGATCGCATTTCCAGTTTGAGAAACGTGATGGGATTTACGCAACTGGACCAGATTGCACAAAAGCCAATCACGGGGCTTTCGAAAGGAATGAAACAGCGGCTGTGTCTTGGGCGAGCGCTGATTCACAACCCGAACGTTCTGGTTCTGGACGAGCCGGCGGCGGGACTGGATCCAAGAGCTCGAATTGAACTTCGGGAAATGATCACGGCGCTGGCCGATGATGGCAAGTCACTTCTGATCAGCAGTCACATTCTGACGGAACTGGCTGAGATGTGCGATCGCGTTGCGATTATCGAGCAAGGTGGACTGCTTGCTGTTGGCTCGGTCGAAGAAATCCTCTCTGGCGAACATCAGCGTGAATCAACGGACAGCAGTTTTGCCGAAGCGACAACCGATTCGGGGCAGATCGTCGTGCAGGTGTTGCGGGATGCGAGCGATGTCAAACGCTGGCTTGAAGACAGGCTTTCTGTTTCGGTTCGATTATCGGGCAGCAACTTGCAGTTCCCGTTTGCAGGATCGCTTGAAGATCAATCGGCGCTGCTGCGTGAAATGATCGAGTCCGGATTTGCGGTAGCAAGTTTCTCCAACAAGCAACGATCCCTGGAAGATGCTTTCTTGCATGTGACCAAAGGAAGGGTCCAGTAAACATGAACAACAAAACCACCAATTCAACAGGCCCGATTCCGGGAGTCGGATCAATGTCTGGAGCAGTGGACTCATCGACCGTTGCCGATTTTGTCGTTGCTCGCGATCCCGAAACGAAACTGGATTCGTGGATTGACAGGATCAGTGACTTTTGCAGTTCAATTCTGGTAAAAGAAACGCGACAGGCCATCAAGAGCCGTCAGTTTTTCATGACGTTCATGTTGCTGTTGTCACTGGTAGTTGTGTGGACTTTCTTCGCACTTTCACCTGCCAGAGACGGATATGAAGTCGACTCCCTGGGGTCGTACATGCTCTGCGGATTCCTCTACATCCTTGGAATTCCGCTGGTGCTGATCATTCCGTACACGACTTTTCGATCGCTGGCTCAGGAGTATGAAGACGGCACGATTGAGATGGTTCTGATCACCACCATGAAGCCGTATCAAATCATTGCCGGCAAACTTGGCAGTGCGATGTTGCAGGTGTTGATTTACATGTCGGTTCTTGCGCCCTGCATTTCGTTCTGCTACCTGCTTCGCGGTGTGGACATCACGCAAATCTATTACTCAATCGGGGGTGGGTTAGTCGTTACGTTTGGCCTTTGTTGCCTGTCGATCGCGCTGGCAAGCGCTGCCGATTCCAATCGTGTGATCCAGGTAGTCTCAGTGATTCTGATTTTGGCATTGTTGTTTTGTGCCGGGATCTGGTGCACTGCGGCAACAGGCATTTGCTACAGCCCAATTCCAGCTGGCCAGCAAGCAGTAGGGAACATGGTTTTAGCCGGACCAGGGTTGGCGTGGATTTCGACAGCCATCATCCTTTTCCTTGCGGCAGCTGCGAAAATCTCGTTTGCTTCGAGCAATCGTTCGACCATGATTCGTGTTGGCGTAACGTTTCAGGTTGTGCTGTTTTATGGTTGGCTGCTGGCTTGCATCTCGGTATTTGGCTCCGACAAGTGGATCTTCCTGTTGGCGTCTGTTTTTTCCATGCACTATCTGCTGCTGGCAGGATCGATGATGGTTGCCTGCCACCCCGGCATGTCGCCACGTGTAAGAAGAACGCTTCCCACTTCATTTTTCAAACGATCTTTGTATTCACTTTATGTCCCCGGTCCAGGACGGGCCTTTCTGTTTGTTGTCGGCCTGGCGATCGGATTGAGCGTATCGTTGGCCCTGGGTGCCATCTGTCATGAGTTCCTCGAAGTTGATTTTGATACGTCAACATCACTGAATTCCGGTCGAACATTCGGCTTTATCGATATTCAGTTTTCGCTACTCTGTATTTTCACCAACTTCCTCTACTTTTTGTTTTTCTTTTGTATCGTATTTTTAATTTCCAGATTTTTTGCGTGGCGTTCTAAAACACGACGACCTTTCGTGCTCGAAATGGGAATCGCATCGGCATTGCTCGTGTTCCTGGCAACCATTGGAAGTTATGTGCTCTCTCCTTCAGTCTTTTGGGATAACCGGGGCGGGTTCCACATTACGCAAATTTTCAACTGGTATCGTGCGCAATATGCCGCTGCGGAAATAGGCTTCAATGAAGCGGGGCTTTTCATGTTGCTAGTCGGTATGCCAACCTTGATCATGTTGTACTTTTGTGCACGATTTGCCGCGCCAGAATTGTCGGCCACGCAGTCGGCCGTCCCGCAACGGGTTCTTGACGAGAACATGGAACTCAAGCGTGAACAGCAATTCGATCGTGATTCCGACGAAGAGACGATTGACGAAATTTTCGCTGCCGTGAGGCCCGGCCAGGAATCCTGATCCTGATACCCTGCTGCGGCCGCCAGACCGATGATAAAAGTTGCTC